>NZ_JABXXP010000486.1 GCF_013376155.1 Nguyenibacter vanlangensis | reverse complement strand
AGCATCGAATAGGCGCAATCGCGCGCCAGCGGCGACAGGCCGGCGATGTCCTGCGGCGGGACCAGCAGCAGCAGCATCTGGTCGGTGCACAGGTTCAGCGAGACGATCCGGTGCCGCGCCGCCGCCCCCGCGCGCGCCATGGCCGGAATCGCCAGCAGCAGGGCGGCCATTACGGAGGCAAGCAGGGCGCGGGCGGGCAGGCGCATGTCAGTAGGCCAGCATCACGCCGCCATAGCCGGCCCGGCCGGGCTGGAGATAGCCGATCGGATTTTCATATTGCCGGTTCAGCAGATTGTCGGCCCGCGCGAACACCGACAGGTGGCGGTTGACGCGATAGCGCGCGGCGATGTCGATGGTGACGTAGCCGGGGGCGCGGACATCGCTTTGCATGCCGTAGCGATCGACGTCGCGCCAATGGCTCAGGAACACCAGGCTGCCTGAAACCGTCAGGTCGCGCGTGGCGCGCCAGACGGGGCTGAAGCTGATCTTGTGTTCCGGCCGGCGCTGCAATTCCTGGCCGGTATCGGCATTTTTCGCGACCGTCCAGGTATAGTTCAGCATCAGGTCCAGCGTGTCCAGCGCCTTCCAGCCGATGAAGGATTCCACGCCATGCAGACGGGCCCGCGCGACATTGACATAGGTATAGTCATAGCCGGACAACCCGGTGGTGATCAGGTTGTCGACCTTGCTCTGATACCAGGTCGCGCCCATCGTCAGCCGCCCACGCAGCAGGCGCTGTTCGATGCCGGCGTCATAGCCCAGCAGCCGCTCGGCCTTCAGGTTCGGATTGGCCAAAAAGAAATAGGCCGGATAGCTGACGAACAACTGGCTCAGCGACGGACCGTGATAGCCCGACCCGGCGCTGGCCTTGATGATCGTGCCGGTGCCGGGCACATGGATGGCAGGCGCCGCGCGCCACGTCACGTAATTGCCGTAGCGCGAATTGGAATCGTACCGGATGTTCGCCGCGCCGTACAGGATCTTGCGCCACTGGCCCTGATACTGGCCATAGCCGGCATTGGTATCGGTATGCGCCGAGATCGGGCTGTTCAGGATGGCCTCGTGGATATGTTCGGCCCCCACCAGCAGACTGCCCGCGCGGCCCAGGTCGGCGGTGCCGTGCCAGTCGATCTTCACCCGTTCGCCGCGATAGAAGCTGGGATTGCCGCCGTCCGGCCCCACCGGTTCGTCCACCGTCAGATCGCGGCTGCGATAGGCCGTGTAGCCCACGCCGAGAATCTGATCGAACCGCCCGCCGAACGAGCGCAGATGCGCCGTGCCGCGCACCACGGCCTCGTTCAGGTTCTGGGTGCTGCGGCCCTGGGTCGGCTCGGGGGGATAGGTGTTGTAGTCGCTGTCGACATAGCGGTACGTCGCCTGCGTCAGGTGCGCCGTCAGCCCCAGGTCGAAATTGTCGGTCACGTCATAGCCCAGGCGGATATTGGCCGAGCGATTGTCGTTGCCGTTGCCCGGCACGTTCAGCCCCGGCGGAATCAGCCGCGGCGGCGTCACCGGCACGCTGGAGACGTGGCTGTGGGTCAGATAGACCGAATAATGGAACCGCTGCCGACTGCCGCGCAGCCCCAGCGCCTCGCCGGTGGTGCCGAAACTGCCGCCCTCGACGCGCAGCGTGGCCTTCATCGGCCCCTCGCCCGCGATCGAAGTGATGTCGATGACCCCGCCCATCGCATCCGCGCCGTACAGGCCGCTTTGCGGACCGCGCAGGATCTCGACCCGGCCGATCCCGTCGGTCAGGAACTGCGCGGCATCGAACGCGCCGTTCGGATTGCTGGGATCGTTGATGTCCATGCCGTCCAGCCGCACCTTCACTTCGTTGGCATTGGTGCCGCGCATGAAGATCGAGGTCGTGCCCCCCGGCCCGCCGGTCTGGACCAGGTTCAGCCCCGGCTCCTGCAGCAGCAGGTCGGGCAGGGTGCGACGCTGGCGCAGCGCGATGTCCGCTTCGGTAATGACGCTGACGCTGGTGCCGATCTCATCGATGCGGACGGGGCGGCGGGCGGCGCTGACGGTGACGGATTCCGGCAACTGGTCCCCGCCCAGCGCCACCCGGACATGCTGCGCGCCCATGGCGACATGGGCCGGAGCCGATGCCGGGGCCGATGCCGAAATCTGGGCCGAAATCGGGGCCGCAACCGGCGCGCCGGG
>NZ_JABXXP010000485.1 GCF_013376155.1 Nguyenibacter vanlangensis | reverse complement strand
GCCTATGACGGGCTGGACGGCCGCCGGCGCACCACGCAACTGCGCTTCTGGCCGCCGCCGGCATCGCTGGATGCCCGGCATGCCGCCTTTCGCTTCGACCTGGCGCCGGGCAAGCGGGTGCTGATCCATTACGAGGTCGAATGCGACCCCGACGGCCAGCACGAGGCCCGGCCGAACCGGCGCTTCCTGTCCGGGGCGGTCGAGGCGCGGCGCGCGCTGCGCCTGTCCTCGTCCCGCGCGGCAGCGATCGCCACCTCGAACGAGATCTTCAACGAGGCCATCCGTCGCTGCATCTGCGACATCTACATGCTGCTGACCGACAAGAAGACGGGCCCGTACCCCTATGCCGGGGTGCCGTGGTTCAGCACCGCCTTCGGCCGCGACGCGCTGATCACCGCGATGCTGACCCTGTGGCTGGACCCCGAGATCGCGCGCGGGGTGCTGAATTACCTGGCCCGCCACCAGGCCCATATCGAGGACCCGGTGGCCGACGCCGAGCCGGGCAAGATCCTGCACGAGGTCCGCCACGGCGAGATGGCCGAGCTGGGCGAGGTGCCGTTCCGCCATTATTACGGGTCGATCGATTCCACGCCGCTGTTCGTCATGCTGGCCGGCCAATACCTGGAACGCACGGGCGACGTCACGCTGCTGACCACCATCTGGCCGAATATCGAGCGCGCCATCGAATGGATCGACCGCTATGGCGACCGCGACGGCGACGGGTTCGTGGAATATGGCCGCCGCAACAAGGAAGGGCTGGTCAACCAGGGCTGGAAGGATAGCTGGGACAGCGTCTTCCACGCGGACGGCACGCTGGCCGAGGGCCCGATCGCGCTGTGCGAGGTCCAGGCCTATGTCTATGCCGCGCGGCGGGCCGCCGCCGTCATCGGGCGCCGGCTGGGCAAGACGGCCTATGCCGACCGGCAGGACCAGCATGCCGAATCCCTGCGCGTGGCCTTCAACGCCCGGTTCTGGATCGAGGAACTGGGCACCTATGCGCTGGCGCTGGACGGGCAGAAGCGGCCCTGCCGCGTACGGTCGTCCAATGCCGGGCACATCCTGCTGACCGACATCGCGACGCCGGATCGCGTGCCGTGCGTGGTCGAGGGACTGATGCACCGGTCGTCCTTCACGGGCTGGGGCATCCGCACCATTCCCGAGGGCGAGGCGCGCTATAACCCGATGGCCTATCACAACGGGTCGGTCTGGCCGCACGACAATGCGCTGATCGGGCTGGGCCTGGCGCGCCACGGCTATCGCAACGAGGCCGAGCGCCTGTTCCGCGGCATGTTCGACGCCGCGTTCTATACCGACCTGCGCCGGCTGCCGGAGCTGTTCTGCGGCTTTACCCGCAACCGGGCCGAAGGGCCCGTGCGCTATCCGGTCGCGTGCTCGCCGCAGGCCTGGGCGGCGGCCACCCTGCCGGCGCTGATCCAGTCCACGCTGGGGCTCGGGTTCGATCCGGCGGCGGTGGCGGTGCATTTCGAACGGCCGCGCCTGCCCGAGTTCCTGCAGGAAATGACGCTGTACAACCTGGAGGTCGGCGGCGAGCGGGTCACGGTGCGCCTGGTGCGGGCGGGCGAGGAAGTCGCGATCAACGTGGTCGAGCGCACGGAGTCGATCCGCGTGCAGATCGCAAGCTGACCGGGCGGGCGCCCCCTCGACGGGGCCGCCCGATGAGCCGTCAGTCGCGCCCGGCCGCGTAGGCGTCCAGCACCAGTTCGGCCGGGCCGTCCATGCGCACGCGGCCATGTTCCATCCACAGCACGCGCGTACACCATTCGCGCATGGTCGACAGGGCGTGGGACGTCACCACCAGGATGTCCGCGCCCTGGATCACCCCGGTCATGCGCGCCCGCGCCTTTTCGCGGAACAGGGCGTCGCCGGCCAGGAACCATTCGTCCATCAGCAGGATCTGCGGCGCGACGGCGGTGGCCAGCCCGAAGCTGAGCCGCACGCCCATGCCCGTCGAGCAGAGCCGCACCGGCAGGTCCATGAAGGGGCCCAGCTCGGCGAAGGTTTCGACATCCTCTTCCAGCCGGCGCAGGGCGGCGCCGTCCAGGCCCATCTGCCGCCCGCGCAGGGCGATGTTCTCGCGCCCCGTCAGTTCGGGATTCATGCCCGCCGACGGGTCATTTAGGTAGATGTTCGTGTAGGTTAAGTGTTT
>NZ_JABXXP010000484.1 GCF_013376155.1 Nguyenibacter vanlangensis | reverse complement strand
ACCGGGCGGGGCGATGCGCTGCGTCCCGCGGCCCTGGAGGAAATGGTGCGGGGCGGCGCCGCCGGCCTGATGCTGCATGGCGAAGACGGGATCACGGCCGCCGCCCTGCAGACCTGCCTGTCGGTGGCCGAACGGATGGATATTCCGGTGCTGAGTGCCGCCGACATGGAGGACGGCGGCGGGGACCGCGACGGAAAGCCGGTCGAGGACATGATCGCTGCGGCGCGTGGCCGGACGGTTCTGCCGATACTGGGCGCGCGCGGGCCCGAGATGTTCCGCCTGGCGGCGCTGCCGAACATGCTGCCGATGAACATGCCGCCGTCGAACATGCAGCATGGCTGGCTCGGCGCGCGGGTCGCGGCCGAAATGCTGCATGACATGGGGGCGCTGTCGATGATGGCGTCGGGCAGCCAAGGGCTGGGCCGGGTAGGCGACGCCGTGCTGCGGACCTGGCAGACGGCGCATCGGATGAAGATATTGCGCGGGACGCTGCCGGGCGACCGGACGGACGACAACCTGCGCGTGCGGCGCTATGTCGCGAAATATACCATCAACCCGGCCATCGCCCATGGCATGGCGGACGAAGTCGGATCGGTCGCGCGCGGCAAGCTGGCGGACCTGGTGATCTGGACTCCGGCATTCTTCGGCGTGAAGCCCGACCTGGTGATCAAGGGCGGGACGATCATGCAGGCGATGGCGGGCGATGCGCATGGCGCGATCCCGCCCGTGCAGCCGCTGGCGGCGCGGCCGATGTTCGGCGGGTTGGGCAGCAGCCTGGCGGCGGCCAGCGTGACCGTCGTCTCGCAGGCCGCGGTGGCCGCCGGGATCGCCGAACGGCTGGAATTGCGGCGGCAGATGCGCGTGGTTTCGAACACAAGGGGCGGCATCAGCAAGAAGGACATGGTGCTGAACAGCGCCATGCCGGAGATCGAGATCGACGCCGAAACGCAGGCCATCCGGGCCGACGGCGTTCTGCTGTCGGGCGAAGTCGCCGAAACCCTGCCGATGCGGCAACGCTATTTCCTGTTCTGAAGCAACGTCGCGACCGCGGCGAGCCCGTCGTGCAACCGCGTCTCGCTGGGTTCATGGCTGAGGCAGAGGCGGACGGATTCGGGGCTGTCGGCGGGATGCGCGGCAAAACGCTGCGCCTCGGCCACCAGAACGCCGCGTCCCTCCGCCGCCAGACGGAACGTATCGGCACGCCATCCGGCGGAGAGAGGCAGCCAGATATGGAGGCCATGCGGGTCGGACGCATAGTCAAAATCACTCAGTACGCGCCGGGCAAGACGCTGGCGCCGCGCGGCGGCGTGACGTTGCGCCGCGATCAGATGCGCGGCTGTGCCGTCGAGGATGAGCCGCGCCGCGATTTCGGACATAACCGGCGGTGTCATCCAGATGCTGAGATTGACCGCATGCCGCAGGGCCGGCCCAAGCTCGCCCGGGGCGCGAAGGTAGCCGACACGCAGTCCCGGCGTCACGCATTTCGAAAGGCTCGTGACATAGATTGTCCGTTCGGGCGCGAGCACGGCAATCGCGACCGGGCGGTCGGGCTTCAACGGACCGAAGACGTCGTCCTCGATCAGGATCAGGTCATGACGCCGCGCGATCCGGGCGATGGTCCGGCGGCGCTCGTACGACAGCGTCGCGGCGGTCGGGGTCTGCAATGTCGGCGTGAGGTAAAGCGCTTTCGGGGACGTGCCGCAGCAGATCTCTTCCAGCGATGCGGGGCAGAGTCCCTCGGCATCCATCGCCACGGCGCGGAGTTTCAAACCGAGCCGATCGGCGATGCCACGCAGGGGCGCATAGCTCAGCGCCTCCACCAGCAGCAGGTCTCCGGGTTGGCAAAGCGCCATCAGGGTGCAGAACAACCCGTGCTGGGCGCCGTTCGTCGCGATGATGTCCTCGGGCGCCGCCTCCAGCCCGCACAGCGCCAGCCAGCGCGCCGCCGCGCCTGCGTGCCGCGAAAGATCGGCATCGGTCTGGTCGTCGAGCATGGCGGACAGCCCGGGTCCCCGCGCGATTTCGTCAAGCACGCGGCGGACATGCGGCTCGGCAAGCCCCGCCAGCGGCAGGTTCCGCGACAAATCGACAGGACCATGGCCCTGGCGGCGCAGATCTCCGGCCTCGCCGCCCGTGGGTCGCGGCGACGGGACCCGGACAAAGGTGCCG
>NZ_JABXXP010000483.1 GCF_013376155.1 Nguyenibacter vanlangensis | reverse complement strand
CAGCGCCGCCTTCATGCCGCCGGCCCCGGCGGATTTCGACCCGCCCTTGCTCGACACGCCGGACGGGCCGATTCGCCTGCGGACCAGCGACGCGCCCCGCGTGTCGGTCATCATCCCGACCTACGGACAGGACGATTTCACGTTGCGCTGCCTGGCGTCGATCGCGGCCTATCCGCCGATCGCCGCCATCGAAGTCATCGTGATGGACGACGCGTATCCGAAACGGCAGGACCCGTCTTTCCTGCAGGCGCGCGTCGCGGGCGCGCGCATCGTCCGCAACGCCGGCAATCTGGGTTTCCTGCGAACCTGCAACGCAGCGGCGGAACTGGCGCGCGGGGAGTATCTGTTCTTCCTGAACAACGATACCCAGTTGCGCCCCGGCGCGATCGACGCACTGGCCGACCTGTTGCTGGCGCGCCCGGATATCGGCATGACCGGATCCAAGCTGGTCTACCCCAACGGCCTGTTGCAGGAGGCCGGCGGCATCATCTGGCAGGATGCGACCGGCTGGAACTTCGGGCGGAACCAGGACCCGGGCCGCCCGGAATATAATTACCGGCGCCCGGTCGATTACATCTCGGGCGCCGCGATCATGATCCGCCGCGACCTGTTCGAGACGCTGGGCGGGTTCGACACCGATTTCTCGCCGGCCTATTACGAAGACACCGACCTGGCGTTCCGCGTGCGCGCGGGCGGCTTCGGCGTGGTCTACGAACCGCGGTCGGTCGTCGTCCATTACGAGGGCATGTCGCACGGGACGGACCTGGCGTCGGGGGTCAAGGCCCATCAACTGGTCAATGCGAAGCTGATGCGCACCCGCTGGGCAGAGGTGCTGGACCGCAGCCATTTCGCAGGGGCGGCCGACCTGGTGCGCGCCTATGACCAGGCGCGGGACCGGAAAATCATCCTGGTGATCGACCATTATGTTCCCGAACCCGACCGGGACGCCGGATCGCGCACCATCATGGGGGTCCTGCGCAGTCTGGTCGGGTCGGGCTGGGTCGTGAAATTCTGGCCGCAGAACCGCGCCTATTCGCCGGTTTATACGCCGGTTTTGCAGGATATGGGGATCGAGGTCCTGGACCATCGCCGGCCGGACGACCTGGGGGCGTGGCTGGCGCAGCGCGGCGACGCGCTGGACTGCGTGCTGGTCAGCCGGCCGTCGGTGGCGATGGAGCTGCTGCCCCCTCTGCTGGCGCATCGGCGGGCCCGTCTGTGCTTCTACGGCCATGACCTGCATTTCGAGCGGATGCATCGCGAGGCGATGCTGACGGGCGATGCCGGGCAGATGCGCGCGGCCGAGGAGATGAAGCAGATCGAGCGCCGCATGTGGCGAGCGTTCGACACCAGCATCTATCTGTCGCAGGAAGAAGTGGACACGGCGCGGAAACTGGAGCCCGAACGGGATTTCCGGGCGGTCGTCCCCTATGGTTTCGCCGATTTCACCCATCGTGACCGCGTGACGCCGGGCAGCACGATCCTGTTCGTGGCGGGTTTCGCCCACCCCCCGAACGAGGACGCGGCGCTCTTCCTGGTCAATGACGTCATGCCGCTCGTGCTGGCGCAGCGCCCCGACGCCAGGCTCCTGCTCGTCGGGTCCCAGCCCTCGCCGGCCGTCAGGGCGCTCGCCAGTGCGGTCGTCACGGTCACCGGCTGGGTCAGCGACGCGCAACTGGATGAATATTACGGCGCCAGCCGTGCCACGGTCGTCCCCCTTCGCTTCGGCGCGGGCGTCAAGGGCAAGGTGGTCGAGGCCCTGCGCCAGGGCGTGCCGTTGACGGTCACGCCGATCGGCGCCGAGGGGATCGACGGATTGCCCGACATCCTGCCGATCTCCCGCACGGCGCGGGACATCGCGGACGACCTGCTGCGGATGCTGAATGACGATGCCGCCTGGCTGGCGCGATCGCATGCGCAGACCCGCTTTGCCCAGGCCCGTTTTTCGGACGAGGCGGTACGCAGGTCGGTCATCGCCGCACTGGAGCCGTAGGACGGGACCGGAACTCCGGCCGGCGCTACGGCGCCGGCGCCGTCAGTGTGGCGACGACCTTGGCGACGCTGTTGCGCCAATGGGGCAGGCGGACGCCGAAGACGTCGTGCAGGCGGGTGCAATCGAGGCGTGAATCGGCGGGGCGGGCCGCCGGGGTCGGCCAGTCGGCGGTGGCGATGGCCTGGATCT
>NZ_JABXXP010000482.1 GCF_013376155.1 Nguyenibacter vanlangensis | reverse complement strand
GTTCGGCGAGCGGGATGCCGTGACGGTCGCCCTTGCGCGCGGGCTTGGGCTGGTTGCGCGGATCGCCGGGATCGTTGCCCGGGCCCAGCGCGCGATAGCCGCGCGGCACGGCGGGTTCCATCGGGATGGCGAGAGCGGCGTCGATGGCCTGGGCGTCGGCCGTGTCGGGGAACAGGCCGAGCATCGGGCCGATGCGGGTTACGATCTTGGATACGGTGGGGGCGGCGGTCCATCCGGCGGTGGTCCAGCCATGGGTCTGGGCGGTCGGCTTGGGACTGTCGAGCATGACATAGACCGCGTAGCGCGGCGCGTTCATCGGGAAGACGCCGGTGAAGGCGGCGATATTGACATGTTTCAGATAGCCGCCGTGCGGGCCGATCTTTTCCGCCGTGCCGGTCTTGCCGCCGACGAAATAGCCTGGGGATTCGGCCGATTTGCCGATGCCCTCGGTCACCACCAGGCGCAGGATGCGGCGGAGGACGTTCGAGATTTCCGGCGAGATCAGGCGCGTGCCGACTGGCGCCGCAGCGGGCGCGGCGGCGGGGGTGGGCGTGGTCAGGACGGCTGGGGTGATGCTGGCGACCGGAGCGTTTGGCCCGTCCTGAGTGCTTGTGTCCTGAGCGCCTGTGATCTGGACGCCCGCGCCCTGGCTGCCGGCGTCGGCGATCAGGTCGTCGTGCGCCAGCAGGGTCGGGCGGACCAGGATGCCGCCATTCACGGTGGCGGCGGTGCCGCGCACGATGGCAAGCGGCGGTTCGGCGACGCCGTGGCCGAAGCCGACGGTCATGACCGTCGAGATGCCCCAGTTGCGGGGCGAGGGAATGAGGGGACGCGCGGCCTCGGGCAATTCGATCGGCACGGGCGCGAAGAAGCCCATGGCGCGCAGCCAGTCCTGCTGGCGCTGAGCGCCGACATCGAGCGCGATATGGGCGGCGGCCGGGTTGGAGGAGTAGGCCATGACCGCCGGCAGGGAGAGCCAGGGCGCGAAATGGTCGGTCTTCATGTCCGAGATGGTGAAGCGGCCGACATGGATGGGGATGGTCGAGAACCGGTCCCAGACATGGGCGACGCCGAGTTGCAGCGCCATGGCGGCGGTCTGCAGCTTGAAGGTCGAGCCGGGTTCATACATGCCGGTGACGGCGCGGTTGAAGCGGGCATCGGGGTCGGCATGGCCGAAATCGTTGGCGTCGTAGTCCGGCAGGCTGACCATGGCGATGATCTCGCCGGTATTGACGTCCATCACGATGGCGCAGGCGCCGATGGCCTGGAACATGTCCTTGGCCGCGGCGAGTTCGTCGCGGACCACGGCCTGGATGCGCACGTCCAGCGACAGGCGCAGCGGGGTGCGGTCGGCGTTCAGGCGCTTGTCCATGGAACGTTCGATGCCGGCCACGCCGTGATCGTCGATATCGACCGCGCCCATGATGTGGGCGGCGACGCGGCCCAGCGGGTAGTGGCGGCGTTCGCCCGGTTCGAAATAGACGCCGGGAATGCCGAGATTGTTGATCGCGACTTCCTGCATCGGGGAGATGTCGCGGGCCAGGTAGACGAACTGTTTCTTCGTCGAGAGGCGGCGGACCGCCTCGGCGACGTCCAGGGTGGGCAGCACCGACTTGAGCTTCTGCGCCGCGTCCTGCGGGTCGATCATTTCCTGCGGGTTGGCATAGACCTGCGCGACCGGCAGGGAGATCGCCAGTACCTGGCCGTTGCGGTCGGTGATCGAGGCGCGGTGGACCTGCGGCAGGGCGAAATCGGCCTCCATGCCCTTGGGGTCGCTTTTGGGGATGTCGGGGACCTGCGGCGCGATCTGCCGCCGTTCGGGCGCCATCGGCATGATGACGGTGGCGAAGGCGAGCTTGAGCGCGACCGCGCCGAACAGGCCGCAGAATAGGGCGGAGACGCCCAGCAGCCGCGACTGCGTGCGCTCGCGCGCCGTGCGGGTGCGCAGGTCGTCGCCGGTGACCCGCACGTCCATCCGCGGGGGGCGGGAGGGCCCGCTCCGCATACTGTCTGGTGTGTCGGTCGGGCCGTTGGTCATGTTACCTGCGCGAGGGCATCAGTTGCTGAGGGGAACGGGCGGCGGCAGCGTTCCGGAATGTGAAAAGCCCAGGGACGACCCCCTGCCGTATCCCCGTGCCTCCTGGTACGGGACCGGCGCGGCCGGGCGCCAGGCCGCGACG
>NZ_JABXXP010000481.1 GCF_013376155.1 Nguyenibacter vanlangensis | reverse complement strand
CGGCGCGCAGGCGGCGACACAGGCGGCCAGCCGCGCCGCGATCATTCCCGCACCCCGTGGCGCGCGATTTCCTCTTCGAATCCCATCTGCCCCAAATCCGTCATGCGCATCGGGTAGAGAATCCCGTCCAGATGATCATATTCATGCTGCAATACATTCGCCATGAAGCCGCCGGCGATCCCCTCCACCCGCGTGCCGTCCCGCTCCAACCCCGAATAGGCGACCCGCACATGACGCGGCACCATGCCGCGCAGGCCGGGAATCGACAGGCACCCCTCCGGCCGCAGCACCATCTCGTCATCGACGGGACGCAGGACAGGGTTGATCAGCACGCTGGCGCCGCGCGGCGGATCGTCGTCGCCCGCGCTGCGCTCCTGCGGCACGCGATAGACGAACAGCCGCAGCGACACATGCACCTGCGGCGCCGCCAGCCCCGCCCCGCGCGCATCCTCCATCGTCTCGATCATGTCGTCGATCAGCCGCCCGATCTCCGGGCTCAGCGGGTCCGCCACCGGGTCCGCGCGGCGCAGCAGGACCGGATGGCCCATCCGGGCGATTTTCAGCAAGGTCACGATCCCACCCTTTCCTGTCGTGCAGGCCATAACGCGCAGGCCACGCATGTCCCGCAAAATAGTCCGCCTGTTTCCGCCAGGAAACGGGCGGAATGATTTGTGTTCCGCACGGACCCCATGTTATAGGTCCGCCCCACTCGGGAATCGCACGCGGGCCATAGCCGCCGGCGGACATCCCGCCACGGCAGTTTTCGTGGCCGATCCGAAAGGCCACAAAGCAGGAGTTGACGACCAAGTGCAGGTTCTCGTTCGCGACAACAATGTCGACCAGGCTCTCAAGGCGCTCAAGAAGAAGATGCAGCGTGAAGGCATCTTCCGCGAGATGAAGCTGCGCCGCCATTACGAAAAGCCCTCCGAGCGCAAGGCGCGCGAGGCCGCCGAGGCCGTCCGCCGCGCCCGCAAGATGGAGCGCAAGCGCCTGGAACGCGAAGGGTTCTGACCTGTTCCATGAACGCGGCCCCGAAGGGGGCCCAGTTCCGAAAAAAGGCCGGCTCCCCAGGGGAGCCGGCCTTTTTTCATGCCTGATTTCCCCCTACTGTCCCGCCGGCGCCATCAGCCGCGACAGATAGACCGCCTCCAGCGCCCGCTCATGGGCGATCTCCCGCGCATTCACCGTGCCGGAATGCCCGCCCTCGACGTCCTCGTAATAGAGAAACGGCACCCCCAGCGCCTGCAATTTCGCGGCGAAACGCCGCGCATGCACCGGCCCCACCCGATCGTCGCGGGTCGAGGTGAAGATGAACGGCTCGGGATAGCGCACCCCCGCGCGCAGCGCCCGCAGGGGCGAGATACGCTGCAGGAAGGCCCGCTGCGCCGGCTCGTCCATACTGCCATATTCGCCGACCCAGGACGCGCCGGCCGCCATCGTCTCGAAATGTTCCATGTCCAGCAGCGGCACGCCGATAATGACCGCGCCCCACAATTCGGGGTGCTGGGTAAACTCCACCCCCATCAGCAGCCCGCCGTTCGACCGGCCGCGAATCGCCAGCCGCGCGGGCGTCGTCACGCCCCGCGCCATCAGGTCCCGCGCCACGGCGGCGAAATCGTCGAAGACGCGCTGGCGATGGACGGTGCGCCCGGCCTCGTGCCAGGCGGGCCCGAACTCGCCCCCGCCGCGAATATTGGCCACCGCGTAGACCCCGCCCCGCTCCAGCCACAGCCGCCCGACCACCGGGTTGTAGTCCGGCACCGACGCGACCTGGAATCCGCCATAGGCCGTCAGCAGCGTCGGGTTCGTGCCGTCCGGCTTCATGCCCCGCCGGTGGACCAGGAAATAGGGAATGCGCGTCCCATCCGCCGATACCGCCCAGAATTGCCCGACCTCCAGCCCGGCGGCATCGAATTGCGGCGGCAATTCCATGATCTTGCGCGCACTGCCCCCCACGCAATCCACCAGCCATAGTTGCGAAGGCGTCAGAAAGCCCGAAACCGACAGGAACGCCCGGCCCGACTCCCGGTCGGCATCGACGATATGGATCGACATCATGTCCGGCATCGCCAGCCGGACGCCGCGCCAGGCGCCGCCGTCCCGCCCGGCCTGCTGAAAGATCCAGGCCTGGCCGCGCACCGAATCCAGCACCGTCATCACCACGCCCGCGCCCGTCACCGCGACCT
>NZ_JABXXP010000480.1 GCF_013376155.1 Nguyenibacter vanlangensis | reverse complement strand
AGGCGCGCCGCGCCGCGCGGCTCGCGCGTCAGCAGCAGCGCGACCAGTCCGCCCGCGATCACCATGCCCAGCGACAGCCAGAACGTCGTCACTTCGCCGACCACCGGAATGGCGAAGCTGGCGAACAGCGAACCCAGGGTCGGCAACCCGCCGGAGAAGGCGAACCAGAACCAGCCTGCCGCGGAGCCCAATTGCCGTGGCGGCGTGGCGGCCGCGATCCAGACAAGAAACCCATAGGCGAACAGCGGATAGCCCAGGCCGCGCACCGTATAGGCGACCAGCATGGACGGATAGCTGCCGGTCGAAACGCCCAGCAGCAGGAACAGCACTTCGAAGACGGCCCAGATCCCAAGGCCGATCCACATCACGCGCTTCGGTCCCCAAAGGTCGGACAGCGGCCCGGACAGCCAGGACGAGATGGAAACCGCGACGCCATAGACGGTGAACAGCAAGGCCACGGCACGCGCGGAAACGCCGTGATTTTCAAGATAGGGGGCCAGATAGCCGGCCTCGACCCCATCGCCGACCATGAACAGAAGCAGGCCGACAAAGCCCCATAGCAACGGGCGCGGGATGCCGATCCGCTCGGCGATCGATGGTCGGGGGGGCAGAATTTCTGTCTGCGTCAAGGGGAGATGCTCCTCTTTAACAGGCAGCCAACATAACGGTGAGGGGCTTCGCCTCATTACGAAGCATCGATGCAAGCTGCGTTCGAAATCGCATGCGCGCGGCGTGTCGCATTTCGAATCATCATGTAGGGATGCGCGCCAACGGCGCTGAAGCGTCAGTCTCTTTCCGGGACGTTCTGGTCGAAATCGCTCTGTGCGATAATAAGTCCCGTAAAAAACACATATATGACGAAACATATATGGAAAATCAGTCGAATCGAAAGCAATCCCGAAGGGATTCTCAGTCCGATACGTCAAAAATCTTTGTCTTTCCTGCTTTTCTCCATCTTTGTTGAGGCGCTCATGGACATGTTATGGAAAACATACGCAAGTTTGAAGAGAAAATATCAAAAAACGTCAAAATTTCATGGCAAGTCATGGATATTTTAATATTAATACATGTTAAATAAACATGATTATATTAATTTATTGAAAAATTATTATTGTATTTTTATAAGTATTGTCGGCATGAATGACCATTACGCGTTTTTTCTGTGCAAATATAAAAATATCAATATTTGTGCCGCGCCATCCGCCCCGGAAACAAAAAGGCCCGCACGAGGCGGGCCTTTCCAACCGGGCACGGGGCCCGGCACCGGGTCCTGGGCAGGTGCTCAGGCGTTGCCGGCGGTCTGCGGAAAATTGTTGGCCTGCCGCTTGGCCTGCCACAGCGCCACGAAATCGATCGGCTGCAGCACGACGGGCGGGAAACCGCCATCGCGGGTCACTTCGCTGATGATGTTGCGCACATACGGGAAGATCAGGCGCGGCACTTCCACCAGCAGGATCGGCTCGACCAGCTCGTCGGGCGCGTTGGTCAGGGTCGCGACGGCGGCATAGGCCAGCTCGGCGACGAAGACGGTGCGGCCCGGGGCGGCGCCCTCGGTCTCCGGCGCTTCCGACGCCTCGGCCTTGATCGCCAGCACGACTTCGAAGATCGGCTGGTCGGCCTGCAGGCGGCTCGCCTGCACGTCGATGTTCACGGCGATCTGGGGATTCGCGCGCAAGGTCGCGAAGATTTCCGCACCCGAAGGAACCTCGAAGGACAGGTCCTTGATATATTGGACATTAATGGTCAGCGGCAGCGCCGGCGGAATGCTCTGGGCGCCGTCGGCGGGGGGCTGAGTCGTGTCGGACATGAACGAAGTCTTTCTTGTAGGCAGGTGGGCGGAAAGGCGGCGATGACCGAGCCTCGGCGGTAGCACGCCGCGCGGCGTTCGCCAACCGTGCCGGGGCGGCCGTCCGGAAATTCATGCGGCCGTCCTTGGGCGCGCCTTTGGCCGCTCTGGCGCATTGTGCCGCCGGAGGGGCTTGCTTATGTGTAGGGGCAGATGAAGGGGGGATGGCGCGGACCGGCCGGGCCGGACCGCCTCTTGATGGGCTTGGTGATGGATTTCTCGTTCAGTCATTTTCCGTTCGACCTGGTGCTGTTCGGCCTGATCGCCGCGTTCCTGGCGCTGCGCCTGCGCAGTATCCTGGGGACCCGCGTGGGCGTCGAACCCGCGCCCCCGCCTGGTGCGGCACCTCGCCCCGGCCCGGT
>NZ_JABXXP010000479.1 GCF_013376155.1 Nguyenibacter vanlangensis | reverse complement strand
GCCAGCGCCGCCCGCACCGCGGGATCGGCGGCCCGCTCGGCCAGCAGGCCCGGCATCGCCGCGCGCGCATAGGGAAACAGCACCCGGTGCACGAACGAAACCGGGACGGTCGTGCCCTCGATGTCCAGCAGCACCGCCTCGATCGCGTCCGCCGCGTCCGTCCCAAGCATCGGCCGCAACCCCTCAGGTCACCGGAAAGCGCGCGGCGATGTCGTCGCCGGTATAATGCGCGATCCAGCCCGTCGTATCGGTAAACACCCGCAGCGCCACCACATCGGGCTCCAGCCCGGCATCGAACCAGTGCGGAATGCCCTCGGGGACCGAGATCAGATCGCCCGCCACGCAGCGCACGTCATAGATCCTGTCCGCGACATGCAGCACGAAATTGCCCCAGCCATGGACGAAGAACCGCACCTCGTCCTCGCTGTGGGTATGTTCCGACAGGAACTTGTCGCGCAGGGCGGGTAGGTTGGGGGTCGCGGCATTGATGCGCACCACGTCGGCCGACCCCGCGCCGGTCTCGCCCATCAGCATGTCCAGATAGGGCCGATAGGCTTCCAGCACCGCTTCGGGCGCGGCGTCGCGCGGCGGCACCACCGGGCTGTCCCAGCGCTCGAAGCGCACGCCGATCGCGCCCAGCGCCTCGGCGATGCGGGGCGCATCCTCGGTGCGCAG
Source organism: Nguyenibacter vanlangensis (assembly GCF_013376155.1). GTDB lineage: Bacteria > Pseudomonadota > Alphaproteobacteria > Acetobacterales > Acetobacteraceae > Gluconacetobacter > Gluconacetobacter vanlangensis. The sequence continues at coordinate 1,542 of NZ_JABXXP010000479.1, read as the reverse complement.
CAGCGGCGAATCGGGATCGTCGTCACGATAGACCGTCAGGCGGCTCATGGGGCGAGCTTCCTTCTTTCCAGTTCGCAGGCCAGCAGGAATTCCAGCCCTTCCAGCCGCGCCAGCGCGACGTCCATCGTCCGGCCCCAGACATAGACGCCATGGCCGCGAATGACATAGCCGGCCGGCATGGCGCCCAGATGCGGCGCCACCACGCGGGACAGGCGGGCAATATCCTGGTCGTTGTCGAAGACGGGCACACGCACGGTCGTGTCGTGGGTGTCCTGCCCCGCGAACACTTTCAGCACCTCGTACCCCGTCAGCAGGATGGCCTCGCCCGGCAGCATCGACAGCACGGTCGCGGCCACCGAATGGCCGTGCAGCACCGCGCCGATCTCTTCGACGCGCCCCCCAGGAGCATGGGCATCGGAATGGGCATAAAGCTGGCAATGCAGCAGCGTCTCGGCGCTGGGCCGGTCGCCCGCCCGCACCGCCTGCCCGTCCAGCGTGACCGCGATCACGCCGTCTTCCGCCAGATGCCCCTTATGGCCGCCGGAACGGGTAATGGCGATCCGTCCGTCGGGCAGGCGCCGGCTGATATTGCCGGCGGTCGCCGGCACCCACCCGAAGCGGTCCATCCGCCGTCCCGCCGCGATGATGTCCTGCACCGCGCCGGCCCACGGGTCGGGCATTGTCACGTGATCCATGGTCGCGTCTGGCTCTCGTCTCGTCCTTGTCAGGCCCTCTCGCAGGCCCCGCCATGCGTCACGGCGTGCCGGAGGAATGCCCGCTGCCCGAGAAGCTGGCGTCGCGCTGCGCGCCGGCGGCGGGATTCGGCGGGGCGATATGGCCCGTCGGCCCTGCGGCGGCGCCTTCGGCGGGCTCGTCCTCGGCCATGTTCTTCTTGAACGATTTCATGCCGCGCGCAACGTCGCCCATCAGCGTGCTGATCTTGTTGCCGCCGCCAAACAGGACCAGCACGACCGCCAGCACGATCAGCCAGTGCCAGATGCTCAAGCTACCCATCACACATCCCCGTTTCCGCGCCGCGACGCTGAACTGCCCTTGAATTCCAAATTCCGGACCGTCCGCTTTTTGGAGCGGCATACCCGAAACGCTCCATCACATGGCCCCGCCGGGCGCGTCATGCAAGCGGCCTCTTACCCCCGCGCCGTTCAGGCATCTGGTGACGGACGCTCCGGCAGGTCGCGCGAGATGAAGCCGTATGTCGGATAGACGCTTTTGCCCATGCTGTGAACCGGCTGCCACCAGACCCGTACGGCGGACCAGTCATTGCGGCGCGACACGTCGACCACCGGCACCCCGTGATCGATCCGTCCGGGCACCCAGTTGGCCTGGTCCACCAGGATCGCCCGCGTCCCCTCGACCTGCCGCACCACCGAGACATGCCCGTCCGGCAAGCGCCCGGTGGCGCGGAACACCAGCACCGCGCCCGGGCTCGGCATGCTGGAATGGGCATAGCGCCCGGCCGATTGCCGCCACCACCCGGCCGCCGCCCCCTGCAACTGCAACCCGGTGACCGACCGGGCATAG
>NZ_JABXXP010000478.1 GCF_013376155.1 Nguyenibacter vanlangensis | reverse complement strand
CGGCCAGGCAGGAGGCGGCACGGGCCAGGGTGATGCCGCCGATGGCCACCAGCGGCACGTCGCCGACCAGCGCCTTCCATTCGCCCAGTCGTTCGACGCCCTGCGGCGCCCAGGGCATCTGCTTCAGCCGGGTCGGCCAGACCGGGCCGAGCGCGATGTAATCGGGCCGCACGGACAAGGCGCGATCCAGTTCGGCGGCCGAATGGGTGCTGACGCCCAGTTGGAGTCCGGCCGCGCGCATGGCCGTGAGATCGGCGCCGTCGAGATCTTCCTGTCCCAGATGGACGAAGCCGATCCCTTCGTCCAGCGCGATGCGCCAGTAATCATTGAGGACCAGGCACACGCCGTGCCGGTCGGCATGGGCGCGGGCCGCGCGGATTTCCGCCAGCAGGGCATCACCCTGCAGATCCTTAACCCGCAACTGGATCAGCCGCGCCCCGGCGCCGCCCAGCCGCTCGACCCAATTCGCCCGGTCGACGATGGGGTAGATCCGCGACGGCAGGCTCATGCCAGGACGGCCCGGCCCAGGACGGGCGTGGAAGGCACCGCCATGTCGCGCTCTTCCATCGGGTCGGCAGAGCGGGCGGCCAGCCCGGCTTCGACCGCGAGGCGGAAGGCGCCCGCCATGGCGACCGGATCCCCGGCCTTGGCCACCGCCGTGTTGATCAGTACCGCGTCATAGCCCAGCTCCATCGCCTGCGCCGCGTGGGACGGCAGGCCGATACCGGCATCGACGACCAGCGGCACGTCGGGGAAATGCGCGCGCAGGGCCCGCAGGCCGAACAGATTGTTCAGCCCCTTGCCCGAGCCGATCGGCGCCCCCCAGGGCATCAGCACCTGGCAGCCCGCCTGCAGCAGCCGTTCGGCGCCCACCAGGTCCTCGGTCATGTAGGGGAAGACCTTGAAGCCGTCCTCGGTCAGGATCCGCGCGGCCTCGACCAGCGCGAACATGTCGGGCTGCAGCGTGTCGGATTCGCCGATCACTTCCAGCTTGATCCAGTCGGTGTCGAAGATCTCGCGCGCCATCTGGGCGGTGGTGACGGCTTCCTTGACCGTATGGCAGCCCGCCGTATTGGGCAGGACCGGAACGCCCAGGCCGCGGATCATCGACCAGAATGCCTGGCCGGCCCGCAGCCCCGCCGATTCCCGGCGCAGCGAGACGGTCACCACGCCGGCCCTGGCCGCGCGCACCGCGCCCGCCAGAATGTCCGGCGAGGGATATTGCGCCGTGCCCAGCATGAGGCGCGAGGAGAGTTCGGTACCGTAGAACAGCATGGTCACCCCCCCTGCATCGGGGCCAGGATCTCGACCCGCGCCCCCTCGTCCAGATGCAGGGCGCCGCGGCGCGCCGCAGGCACGAAGTCGCCATTCACCGCCGTGGCGACGCGCGCCCCGCCATATCCCAGTTCATCCAGCACGGCGGCCAGGGTCGCGGCGGCGACGTCACGCGGTTCCTCGTTGACCAGAATCCTCATCTTTCCTCCCTCACCCCCACTGCCTGCTCACCCGTTGGGCGGCGTGCCGCATATGCCGCATATGATGTCGGCCGCCTGCCGCGCCCGGGCCGGCGACAGCAGGAAACCGTGGCGGTACATCCCGTTCACATTCACGATCCGGCCATCGACGGTGACCGATGGGACATTGTCCGGAAAGGACGGGCGAAGCCCAACTCCGGTTTCGACGATTTCCGCCTCGCCGAAGGCCGGGTGCAGCACATAGGCGGCCGTCAGCAATTCCACCATCGAACGCAGCGTCATGCCGGCGCCGCTTTCGCTCTCGACCATCGTCGCGCCGACCATGAACAGATGGTCCGCCCGCGGGACGATGTAAACCGGGATGCGCGGGTGCAACATGCGCACCGGGCGGTGCAGCGCGACGTCCGGGCAGCGCAGCAGCAGCATTTCCCCCCGCACGCCGCGCAGTCCCGGCAACCGGGTGCGCGCGGCGATGCCGGTGCAATCCACCACCCAGTCGAATCCCCGGTCGGGAAAATCGGGCGGCGCGTTCAGATGCACCTGCCCGCCCAGGGCCAGCAGCCGATCATGCAGGGCCAGCAGGGCGGCACGCGGATCGACATGGCCTTCGCGCGCGAAGAACAATCCCTTGCCGAATCGTCCGGCCAGATCGGGTTCCAGCGCCGCGATGCGCGCGCCGTCGATCAGGTCGTGCGCGCTGGTGCGGCGCGCGAAACGCGCGATTTCGCCGACATCGCGGGGCGG
>NZ_JABXXP010000477.1 GCF_013376155.1 Nguyenibacter vanlangensis | reverse complement strand
CGGCGACTGGGCGCGCGGGCGGCCGGCGCGATGATCGAGGAGGCGATGGGCGAACTCGCCCGGGGCCTGCACGGGCAGGGTGTGCGACATTTCGTGGTCGCGGGCGGCGAGACCTCGGGCGCCGTGGTGCTGGCGCTGGGGGTGAAGATGCTTCAGATCGGGGCGCCGATCGCACCCGGCGTGCCGGCCACCGTCAGTGTCGGCGCGGACAGGACGGGCTTTGCGTTGAAATCCGGCAATTTCGGCGGAACGGATTTCTTTGCCGACGCCTTGACGGCTCTTGCCGGGCCGGATGCCGCGGCCAGTCCGGACGGGATGACGGAGCGGGAGGCGGGGTGATGAACATGGAAAACGCGGGTCGCGAGGAAATATGTGCGGTGGGGCTGAGCCTGTACCAGCGCGGCTATACCGTCGGCAGTTCGGGCAATATCAGCATGCGCCTGGAGGACGGATGGCTGGTGACGCCGACCGATGCATGCCTTGGGCGGCTGGATCCCACCGCGATCGCGCGGATTTCCTCGGACGGTGCGTGGATTTCCGGCGGCCGGCCGTCGAAGACGCTGGCGCTGCATCGGCGCATCTATGACCGGCGGCCCGATTGCCGGGGGGTGGTGCATACCCATTCGACGCATCTGGTGGCGTTGACATTGGCCGGGGTGTACAGCCCCGATGCGGTCCTGCCGCCCATCACGCCCTATCAGGTCATGAAGGTGGGGCGGATTCCGCTGATCGCCTATGACCGGCCAGGGGCGCCGGCCGTGGCCGAGCGGGTCGGGGCCGTCGCGGCGGCGGTGCGCGGCGTGATGCTGGAGCGGCTGGGACCCGTCATGTGGGGGGCCAGCGTGACCGAGGCGGCGGACGCGCTGGAGGAACTGGAAGAGACCGCGCGCCTGTGGCTGATGACCGATCCACGCCCGGCGCCGCTGGGACGGGAACAGGTCGCGGAATTGTGCCGGACGTTCGGGGTCGAGTGGTCGTGATCGTCCGGCGCGAACCTGGAGTTTCCGGACTTGGAGAAAGACGTCATGCCTGCCTTTGCCGCGAACCTGACGATGAATTACGTCGAGCATGATTTCCTGGATCGCTTCGCCGCCGCCGCCGCGGATGGATTTCGAGGGGTGGAGTTTCTGTTCCCCTATGCGTTCGCGGCAGCGGATGTCCGGTCGCGCCTGAGGGATCATGACCTGGTGATGGCGTTGTTTAACGCTCCGCCGGGCGACTGGGCGGCCGGCGAGCGGGGGCTGGCTGCGCTGCCGGGCCGGCAGGACGCGTTTCGGCGCAGCATCGACACCGGGCTGGCCTATGCCGCCATGCTGGGGAATCGGCGGCTGCATGTGATGGCCGGGCTATGCCCCGATCCGGACGCCTGGGGACGGTATCGGGATGTCTATATCGACAATATCGCCTTTGCGGCCCGTCAGGCGCGCGATGCCGGCATCACGATCGTACTGGAAGCGATCAATAGCCGCGACATGCCGGGTTATTTCCTGACCCGGCAAGAGGATGCCGCCGCGGTATGCGCCGACGTGGGCGCGGAGAATGTGCGGATCCTGTTCGATTTGTATCATGCGCAGATCATGCAGGGCGATGTCGCCACCCGCCTGCGCGCGCTGATGCCCGTCATCGGCCACGTGCAGGTCGCGGGCGTGCCCGATCGCCACGAGCCCGATGACGGGGAACTGGCCTGTCCCTATCTGTTCGGACTGCTCGACGCGTCGGGATATGACGGATGGGTGGGGTGCGAGTATCGCCCCCGCACCACGATGCGCGCGGGGCTGGAATGGATCGCGCCCTGGCGCGGGCGGGTGGCCGGCGTGCCGTAGCCCCGGTGGGGCATGTCGGCGGGAGCCGGGAGATCGGCCTTCGCATCAGGATTGGGTCCGGCGGGAGGCATCGCCGAGGCGCGTGCGCTCCGTGGCGGGTGATCATGTCCTGGAGCGGTGATATGAGGCAGGGTGAACGGCCGGGCGGCGTGGGATTTGTTGCGGATCGTCAAAGTAAGCTTTGAAAGCTTCCGATCGAACGGCGGGCGGATTTCGTTCTTGGATGAGAACAACGCCATCCTCATCGAACGAGAGCCTTATGCGACATCCTGCCGGTTTTCAGTGCCCTTCCTGCCTGCCGCGACGGGGACGGCGCGTGCTGTTCAGCGCGGTGCTGCTGGCTGGGGTCAGTTCGATGGCCGCGCATGCGGCGCCGGCCGGGGCGCAGGCGCCCGTTCTG
>NZ_JABXXP010000476.1 GCF_013376155.1 Nguyenibacter vanlangensis | reverse complement strand
CGCATGGCCGGGTCAGGACCGGCGGCCGGGCCGGGGGGCGGGGCCCAGGCCGGGCACCTGTTCGCGCAACACCTTGCCCGGCACTTCCTCGAGTTCCGAACGCTGCAGGGTGCCAAGCTGGAACGGGCCGTACGAGACGCGGATCAGCCGGCTGACATGCAGGTTCAGCCCGCGCATGACCTTGCGGACCTCGCGGTTCTTGCCCTCGCGCAGCGCCACGGTCAGCCAGGCATTGTCGCCCTTGCGGGAATCCAGCCCGGCCTCGATCGGGCCGTAGCGCACGCCCTCGAACACGCTGCCCCCGGCCAGGGCGGACAGCCGGGCCTCGTCCACCACGCCGAAGACCCGCACCCGGTAGCGGCGCAGCCAGCCGTTGGACGGCAGCTCCAGCCGTCGCGCCAGCTCGCCGTCATTGGTCAGCAGCAGCAATCCCTCGCTGTTGAGGTCCAGCCGGCCGACGCTGACGACGCGGGGCATGCCGTCGGGCAGGGATGCGAAGACGGTCGGCCGTCCCTCGGGGTCGCGATGGGTGGTCACCAGCCCGTCGGGCTTGTGATAGCGCCACAGGCGCGTCCGCTCGGGCGATTCCACCACGGCGCCGTCGACCTGCACGATGTCGCCCGCCGCGACGAAGGTCGCGGGATGGCCGACCGGCTCGCCGTTCAGGCGGACGCGCCCGGCGGCGATGATCTGTTCGGCGTCGCGGCGGCTGGCCACGCCCGATCGGGCCAGCCATTTGGCGATCCGCTCGCCGCGGCGCGCGGGATCGGAAAGGGGGGTGTCGTCGTGCTGTGTCATCGCGATCCCGAGGCGTCTATCAGGGCGGAGAAGATGCGTCCATCGCCCATCGATATGGCGAATTCGGGATGCCATTGCACGCCCAGGCAGAAAGGATGGCCGGGATATTCGATCGCCTCGATCACCCCGTCGGGGGCGAAGGCGCAGACGACCGCCCGGCCGGGGGTCCGGACGGCCTGGTGATGCGCGGAATTGACCGCCATCCGCTCGGCGCCGGTCACCCGCGCCAGCAGGGTGCCCGGAACGATCGCGACCTCGTGCCCCGGCTGGTCGCGCGGATTGGGCTGTTCGTGCGCCAGCGCGCCGGGCAGCGCGTCGGGGATATGCTGGATCAGCGTGCCGCCCAGGCAGACCGCCAGCAATTGCTGGCCGCCGCAGATCCCCAGCACCGGCAGATCCCGGGCGATCGCCAGGCGGAGCAGCGCCAGCTCGGCGCGGGTGCGGCCGGATTTCAGGGTGACGCTGTCATGGCGGGTGGCGGCGCCGTACAGCGCCGGATCGACGTCGAACGCGCCGCCGGTGACGACCAGGCCGTCCAGCCGCTCCAGCGTCTCGGCGGCCAGGTCCTGCCGGTGGGACAGGGCCACGGGAATGCCCCCCGCGTCGGCGATCGCGTCCATATAGTTGCGGCGCAGCGCGTACCACGGAAAGCGCGAATAGGCGCCGTCGTCCGGCGCGCCGGGTTCGCTGTCGAGGGTGACCCCGATCAGGGGGCGGGACATGCTCATCCCGCCTGCCTAAAGCAGAACGCCGGCCCGTCAAAGATCCGAGAGGCTGCATCACAAGCCCTGCGGGCCGCTCTCGCTCGGTCGCAGGGCTTGTGATGCAGCCTCCTGCGCACCGCCGGAATGAGGCGTGAAACGCCGAGCTTGCGGCCCGCCGCCGAAACCGGGATCAGCCGTCGGAAAACGCGGTCTGGATGTTGGCGGTCAGGGTCTGGTGACCGACCAGCCCCGGCTCGCACGCCGAAAAACCGATGACGATTGCCGCGGCGGCCAGGATCAGCGTAAGCGTGTTCATCGTCTTTCTCCTGCCCATATCGATGTCGAATGTTACAGGGAACGCTGTAGGCTCGAGGGGCACGGTGGCAGCGGGATTCTTGTCTGTCCATTAAATTCGCTGCTTTTTCCGCCGGCCCGTGCCGCCCCATGGCCGGCTGGAAACGTGAGGCGGTGTAACATCCCGTGATCGCATGGCGCGCACGGATGGCGCGGGCCGCCCGTCCCGCGCTATGGCCCGAACGGGGCGGTCCCGGGGGAGTTGCATGGGGCGATTGCAGGGATGCGGGGGATAGGGTCGATGACAAAGGAAGGGAAGGCCGGCGCCGTCGTTCCCGCCATGGGCACCCCGGGGGATCCGATGGGGATCGCGATGGACGAGGCCCGCGCCGCCGCGGCGCGGGGGGAGGTGCCGGTCGGCGCGGTGCTGCT
>NZ_JABXXP010000475.1 GCF_013376155.1 Nguyenibacter vanlangensis | reverse complement strand
CGTCGTCGTCAGCGACGTCCAGTCCGGATCGCCCGCCGACCAGGCCGGCATCCGCCCCGGCGACGTGATCCAGGCGGTGGGCAACCGCCCGGTGGAGAATCCAGGCGCCACCGTCACCGCCGTGCGCGCGGCGCTGAAGGCCAACCAGTCCGTGCTGCTGCGCATCCTGCGCAACGGGCAGAACATCTTCGTCGCCGTGACGCCCGGCACGGACAACGACAGTGACGGCGGGGCCACCGGCCCGGGCGACGACAACAACTGACCTGCCGACCTCGTCCCGTTGATCCCCGGGCAGGGGCCCCATGCTCCCTGCCCGGCAAGGTCAGATTGCGGCCAGGGTGGCCAGCAGCGCGTCCACGTCGGCGATGTGGGTGTCGTAGCTGGTCACCAGCCGGATCACCGTGCCGTTGAGTCCGGCCGGCGTGCGCCATTCGCGAAAGACATAGCCGGCGGCGCGCAGGTGCGCGACGGCCGGATCGGGCAGGGCGACGAAGATTTCGTTGGCCTGGGTCTCATACACCAGCCGGGCGCCGGGGTGGCGGAACAGGCCGCCGGCCAGCCTGTGGGCCATGGCGTTGGCCTGCCGCGCGTTTTGCAGCCACAGATCGTCCTGCAGATAGGCAAGCAGTTGCGCGCTCAGGAAACGCTGCTTGGACCAGTCATGGCCGCCGCGCTTGCGGCGGCGGGCGAAGTGTTCGGCCCGCGCGGGGTCGAAGACCAGCACGGCCTCGGCGGTCATCGCCCCGTTCTTGGTCGCGCCCAGCGCCAGGATGTCGATTCCGGCCTTCCAGGTCGCCTCGGCCGGGGTGCAGCCCAGGCTGGCGATGGCGTTGGCCAGCCGGCTGCCGTCCAGATGGACCGCCATGCCGCGCGCCCGGGCCCGGGCCGCCAGTTCGGCGATCTGCGCGGGGTCGTAGACCGTGCCCCATTCCGTGGCCTGGGTCAGGCTGAGCGTCGTGGGCAGGTTGTTCAGCACATTGTGCGCCGGATGGCGGTCGAGCACATAGGACAGCGCGTCGGGCCGCATGCGCCCGTCCTCCGACGGGATAGGCAGCAGCCGCGCGCCGCCGGTATAGAAATCGGGCGCGCCGCATTCGGCCTGCACGATATGGGCGCTCTCATCGCACAGGATGGCGCCGAAGGGCGGGGTGGTGGCGGCCAGCGCCAGCGCGTTCGCCGCCGTGCCGGTGGCGACGGGAAAGACCTGGACCGGATGTTCGAAGACGTCGGCCGCGACCTGCTGCAGCCGGGCGGTCCAGGCATCCGCGCCATAGGCGGGCGCCGTGCCCTCGTTGGCCGCCATCAGCGCCGCCATGATGGCGGGACAGGCCGGAACGACATTGTCGCTGCTGAAATTCTTGCGTATCTGCACCTGCACGATATCCCCCATTTTCAGGGCCCATCTTTAAGGGTTGTCCCCTGCCATGTCATTCAATCGCCTTCCGGAGCGCCCATGACCGAGCCAGTGTCCGCCGTACCCGCGCCCGCTCCCAGCATGTCCGCGCGCCTGATCGACGGCAAGGCGTTCGCCGCGGCCATGACGCAGAGGATCGCGGCGGAGGTCCATGCGTTCCATGACCGCTACCGGGTGACGCCGGGCCTGGCGGTGGTGCTGGTGGGCAACGACCCGGCCAGCGAGGTCTATGTCCGCAACAAGGCGTTGCAGACCCACCGCGCCGGCATGCGCTCGTTCATGCACATGCTGCCGGCCACCACGTCGCAGGCCGAATTGCTGGCGCTGGTCCGCCGGCTGAACGACGATCCGGAAATCCACGGCATCCTGGTGCAATTGCCGCTGCCGGCGGGGCTGGACCCCGTGGCGGTGACCAATGCGATCCGGCCCGAGAAGGACGTGGACGGCCTGGGCGAGGTCAATGCCGGGCGCCTGGCGCTGGGCCAGCCCGGGATCGTGCCCTGCACGCCGCTGGGCTGCCTGATGCTGCTGAAATCGGAGCTGGGCGACCTGCGCGGGCTGCATGCCGTGGTCATCGGCGCGTCCAACCTGGTCGGCAAGCCGATGGCGCAGCTTCTGCTGGCCGAGGGCTGCACCGTGTCGGTCGGGCATATCGACACCCGCGACCCCGCGGCCCTGGCGCGCCAGGGCGATATCCTGGTGGTGGCCACCGGCGTCGGCGGCCTGGTGCGCGGCGACTGGATCAAGCCGGGGGCGACGGTGATCGACGTGGGCATCACCCGCGTGACCCTGCCCAGCGGCAAGACGCGCCTGATCGGCGACGTGGCCTT
>NZ_JABXXP010000474.1 GCF_013376155.1 Nguyenibacter vanlangensis | reverse complement strand
TGGATGCCGCGCCCGCCGACGCGCCCTGGCGCATGGCGGCCGAACAGCGCATCGCCGAATCCGAGCATCAGTGAGCGCGCCGTCCTGGCCCCGCCCTGGCCCCTGCCCAGATTACTACCCTGGCCCCCGATTATCGTGAGCCCCGATTCATGAGCCTTCAGCCCGTCGCCAGCAGCATCGCGCAATGCCCGCTCTGCCACCGGCCCGTCCGGGGCACCGTGGAAGCCTGCCCCCATTGCGGGGCCGAGCGCCATTTCGGCCCGACCTGGCGCGAGAGCCTGACCTGTGTCGCAATCGGGCTGGCGATCGGGCCTGCGGCCATCATGCTGGCGGGAGCCGGGTGGCGGATGGCGGCGCTGGCCGGGGCGATCGGCGTGATGCTGGGTTTCTTCGTCGCCCATTCGCGCCATGCCGGCGATCGCTGGATGCCGCCCAGGAGCTGAGTCGGCGACGGCCGATCAGAGGCGCGCCCCTCGGGCCTGCAAGGGGTCGCCGGCTAATCTAGAGCGAGCCCTGTTCCTGCATGCGGCCGAAGCGTGCGCGGGCGGCCTGGCGGTGGCCCGGGGGGCGGATTTCGCACGAGATCAGGTAGATCCCGGCGACGAAGATGATATTCGCCAGCGAATTGAACCACAGCGCGATCTCGAAATGCGGCGGGGCGGTCGCGCCCTGGTAGATCGCGTAGACGGCGAACGGGATCGACAGCGGCCGCATGCCGGCCAGCATCACCCGCAGCGGATTGAGATGGCCGGGGCGCACCAGCGGCCGGACCCGGTTGATGCCGGTATAGAAGGCCAGGCCGAGGCACCAGACCAGCACGTTGAACATGGCGTCGCTAAGCGACATGTGGCCGATGACGATCATCGCCACGATCGACGCCGCCGACAGCATGATGGCGCCGAACTGGAAGCTCATGCCCAGGGCCATTGCGGACAGGGATTCGGGCAGGCGGTCGGCGAAAGGCTGGAAGACCCTGTCCAGCAGCCAGCCATCGAACTGATTGACGCGATCACCAAGAGACATGGGGCCCTTGTATCAAGGGTGCGTCGCGACCGCATCCCCTTTTGGCCGTGGAGTCCGGGGATGCGCGGTCGGGTTTCACGGTCAGGTTGCGGGAGCCAGGTCCGCGAGGTCTGCTTCGGCGCGTGCCTGGATGGCCCGGCGCAGCAGGCACAGCACGCCCGGTACGCAATTGCCGCACTGCGCGCGGCAGCCCTTGGCGGCATAGATTTCGCCCGGGCGGGTGGCGCCCCCGGCAACGGCATCGTGCAGATCGCGGTCGGTCAGCATGTTGCAAGAGCAGACAAACATGGAAGGTCCCATTTCCGTGCCTGCTGCTTCAACCATAAGTGATAATGATTCGCAATATCATTCTTAACATCCCGGACGAAGGGGCGATCCGCCACTGGCGCCGCGGGCGGCCGGCGGGCAACTTTACGCGTCCGGGGGAGTCTGTCCGATCAACGGGGCCGATCAACGGGGCCGATCGATAGGGCCGAGCCCCCGCCCGCAGCGCACAAGGAGTCGCGATGATCAAGGATCCGCAAGTCATCGACCATCTGAACACCCAACTGACCAACGAGCTGACGGCGATCAACCAGTATTTCCTGCATGCCCGCACCCTGCGCCACTGGGGCGTCACCAGGCTGGGCAAGCATGAATATGACGAGTCGATCGAGGAGATGCGCCATGCCGACTGGCTGATCGAGCGGATCCTGTTCCTGGGCGGACTGCCGAACGTGCAGCGGCTGAATACGATCCTGGTCGGGCAGTCGGTCGAGGAGATCCTGCAATGCGACCTGAAACTGGAGGAGAAGGCGCTGCAGGATCTGCGCGACGGGATCGCCTATTGCGAGTCGGTGCGGGACTATGTGTCACGCGATCTGCTGTTGAAGATCCTGGACAATGAGGAAGAGCATGTGGATTTCCTGGACCGGCAGTTCGACCTGATCCGGCAGATCGGCATCGAGCGCTACATCCAGTTGAATGCGGCGTCGGCCCCGGATCAGGAATAACGGGAACGGGGGCGGCGGGGTGGGTGTTCCCGCCCCTATCCCTATACGCCGTAGACCGCGTCGCGCACTGCATCGGGGTAGGCGCCGGCCATGCCGGCCAGCGCGGTGTTGCTCATCATCACGATCGTGGTGGCGCGGTCGGGATCGACGATCCATTGATGGCCGTAGACGCCGCCCCAGGTGAAGGCGCCGCGCGAGAGCGGGCTGCGCGCGCGGGCTGGGTCGTCCACCAG
>NZ_JABXXP010000473.1 GCF_013376155.1 Nguyenibacter vanlangensis | reverse complement strand
GCCGGCATCGCGGCCCGCGTCAGGCCGGTCGCCGCCAGCGCATCGTCCGACCAGCGGCGGCGCCCGACATCCTGCCACAACGTGCCGGACGCGTCGGACATGTCCTCGATCATCTCGCCGCTCAGGCGATAGCGCAGCCACGCCTTCGGCAGCAGGACATGCCGGACGGCGTCGAAGATCTCCGGCTCGTGCCGCGCCACCCATATCAGCTTCGGCGCCGTGAATCCCGGCATGGCGATGTTGCCGCACACGCTCCGGCTGTCGGGAAAACGCTGCTCGAACACGTCGCATTCCGCGCTGGAGCGCACATCGTTCCACAGGATGCACGGCCGCAGCACCTGCCCCGCCGCGTCCAGCAGCACGGCGCCATGCTGCTGCCCCGACAGGCCGATCCCCCGCACCGCGGCGACCGCCGCCGGCTGCTCGGCCCGCAATCCGTCCACCGCGTCGAGCAGCGCCCCCCACCAATCCGCGGGGTCCTGCTCGCTCCAGCCGGGATGCGGGGATCGGGTGCTCAACCCGACGGTCCGCTTCGCCAGGACGGCCTGCGCCTCGTCCACCAGGACGGCCTTGATCCCCGACGTACCCGCATCGATACCGATATACATCACCCGTTCCCTGCAACACGCCCCGGCGGAATGTCCGCGCCCGACTCAGGCCCCGACTCAGGCAATGCGGCATCCCGGCATCGCCCGACCGGATGAAATCATCCGATCGGGCGAAAACACGCATCAAAATAACGCGTTCAGCCCCTGCCCATTGGTGGGTCTCGCCGGCCACTCAGTGCCGGACCGCCTGCGGATACTCGGTGCACAGGAAATGGCGCCGCGGCGCGTCCTCCTCGATCTCGGGAAAACGGGATGACGGTTCCAGGAAGCAATTATCGGCATGGTCGTCACACAGCGACGACACCTCGCCGCTGACGGTCAGCCCGGTACCGTCCTCGCCCCAGAATTGATGGATGGTGCGTGGCGGAATGCACACGCTCTGCCCCGGCTTCAGCCGCACGGAATCGCCCGGCCGCATCCGCCGCGCGACGCCGTCCACCGCGATGGTGAACGCCGCGTCGGACGGCCGGTTGTCCGCCCCGGCCTTCGTCAGTTGGACGATGATGTTCCCCCCGGCCCGGTTGATGATGTCCTCCATCTTGGTGCGATGGAAATGCGCAGGCGAACGTTGCCCCTCGGGGTCCAGGATCAGCTTCTCGGCATAGGATTTGTCATACCCCCCGTTGGGGCTCTCGTGACGCATCGACCCGTTGCGCAGCGTGAACAGCGTGCGGCCGATCCTGGTAAAATCCCCCTGCCCGAAATCGGTGACGTCCCATCCCAGCATGCATGCGCGAATCTCGTCCGCCTCCGGCCCCTTGGACATCCAATCCTCCACGGTCCAGTAAGCGAATTCCGGCAGGCTGATCCCGTAATCCCGAAAGGTCACCATCGCCAGCGCGATGCTGGCGTTGATCTGCGAGCGTTTCAAAAGCATCTTTCTCTCTCCTTGAAAATTTCCGGTGATCCGTTGCGGGGATTTCTTCACGACAGCAGGATGTCGCGCGGCCGCGAGAATTCCGGCGCAGCGGCTCCTCCGCCGACCGCCCGCCCGCCGGCCTCCCCTCCCTTCGCGGGACGCCCGTCGAACAGCGCCATCAGCACAGCCGCCCCGAAGATGAACAGCGACATGACGGCAAAGCTCGCCCCCAGGCTGTGGGTCCGGGCCTGGATGTCGCCGATGATCCACGACCCCAGGAAGCCGCCCAGCGCACCGGCACTGTTGATTACGCCCATGGCCACCCCGGCCGCCTCGCGCGGCAGGATGTCGGGCACGATGGCGAAGAACGGCCCAAGCGGTGCCTGCATGCAGGCACAGCCCAGCACCATGCAGAGATAGGCAGCAACGAAGCTGCCCGGCGCCGCCAGGTAGCTGGCCAGAAAGAACGCGGCCGAGAGCATCAGCAGCGGCCAGACCAGATGCTTGCGGATCCGATAGCGGTCGGACAGGTTCGACGCCGCGACCATCAGCACGACCGACCCGGCATAGGGCCCGGCGGCCAGCAGCCCCGTGCCGCCCATGCTCCGCGCGCCGCCGCGATGGATGATGTCGGGCAGCCACATGATGAAGCCATAGGCCGTGACGCTCCACAGCAGCAATTGCAGGCTCAGGCTCAACACGCGCCTGTCCGACAGCACCGCCCAGATCCCGCCCCCGGCCGCCCCTACCCCGGCTGGTGCGATCGCACGCTGTTCCCGCGCCAGCCG
>NZ_JABXXP010000472.1 GCF_013376155.1 Nguyenibacter vanlangensis | reverse complement strand
CCACGTCCCAGCCCGGGACGCCGCCGGGCGTGCAGGCGGCGTCGGCACGGCGATCCGCGGGGCGATCCGCGGGATGGTCGTACGCGGGATGACGATCCGGGGTTCGATAATCGGAGCTTCGATAATCGGAGGTTCTCGGAGCGTCGGAGGCGTGGGCGGCCAGCGGGGTCAGGGCCGCGCCGGAGAGGGCCAGGGAGAGGGTCAGCAGGGCGGTGCGCGCGAACATCGGGGCGGGCTTTCTAGCTGTTGTCGATGGTCCATCGGACCATGGCGGGATGGCCGCAATGGGTCGGGGCCGTGGCGGAATCGTGCCCTCTCGACGCGTTGCGCCGGGTCGCGCCATGATGGGCGGCGAAGGAGTGCGCCATGACCCTTGTCCATTCACATACGGATTCCCACCCGGAGCCGGCCGCATGAGCCTGGAATCCGTCCGTCTCTTCCTGGCCGAACATGCGCCGGACCTGGCGATCATCGAAATGGCCGAATCGACCGCCACCGTCGCCGAGGCCGCCGCCGCGCACGGCACCACGCCCGAGCAGATCGCCAAGACGATCTCGCTGCGGCTGGGCGAGCAGGTGGTGCTGGTGGTGGCGGCCGGCACGGCGCGGCTGGACAACCGCAAGAGCAAGGCGGCCTTCGGCCAGAAGCCCCGCATGCTGGACCGTGCCGAGGTCGAGGAACTGACCGGCCATCCGGTCGGCGGCGTCTGTCCGTTCGGGCTGAAGGAAAGCCTGCCCGTCTATTGCGACCAGTCGCTGCGCGCGTTCGACGAGGTGATCCCCGCCGCGGGCGCGATCAACAGTTCGGTGCGGCTGGCGCCGCTGCGCCTGGCGGAGCTGACCGGCGCCACCTGGGTGGATGTGTGCCAGTTGCCGGAATAGGGTGGCCAGGCTTCTTTTTCGGGGCTTTGCCCCGAGCCCCACCAAAGGCGGTGCCTTTGGAAACCATTTGTTATCAACGGAATGGGGTCAAGGGGGCGCGCCCCCTTGCGGGTCGAGGGCAACGCCCTCGCCTTGCTCCGCCTTGCAGTGCGGCGGCGAAGCCGCTCGGCTGGGGCGCGCCCCGTTCGAGATCATGATGCGCCGGGCGGGGCCGGGGCGTTCAGCGCAGGTGCAACGCCGGCGGGGGCACCGTGACGGGGGCCGGATCATGCAGTTGCACGGTCAGAGGCGGCGGGGGCGGGACCTGCCGCGCGGTCTTGACCACGGCGACCGGGATGGCGGCGTAGACCGGGCCGTGGGGCCTGGGGTGGCGGGAGAGCGTCACGAACAGCACGACATAGACCACGCCCAGGGCGACCAGCACGCCGATCTTCATGCCGCGCGGATTGGGCAGCTTGGGCAGGCCGGGCGGCGCGGAGCGGAGCAGCATGGCGGGGCGTCTTCCTGAACGGGCGTCCGGTATGGACGGGCATAACGTGTGGATACGCGGCCTTGCGACCGGGTGCCAAGCCCGTAGTGCCGGTTTCCCCTGGTGGCTTTTCCCCCAGGTGGCTTTCCCCTGATGGCTTTTCCGTTCCGCCGCTTGCTGCCATAGTCCGGCACGATCCCGTGGCGCCGCGGCCCGAGCGGCAGGCGCCCCCCGGGGAGTCGCCGGGATCGTCTCCGCATCGTCCGAAGCGGACCCGGGGGCTTCGCGCCATTGGAATGTCCAGAGAGTGCCGAACATCGTGACGTCTTTCCGCCCGGGCCGCGTTGTCGCCCCGATCCTCGGCTATGTCCTCGGCGGCGCCGTCGCCGCCATCGTCGCCGCCACCCCCGGGGCCGCGCCGGCGCAGGATGACGGCGGCCCGACCACCGCCAACACGCAGTTGCAGAAGATCCTGGCCGTGTTGCAGACCAATCCCAATGCCGCCAGCCAGGATTGCCTGGGTGCGCTGCAGGACCTGCACAAGACCCAGGACACGCTGGCGGCCGAGGAATCGCGCAACAAGGACCAGGATGTCGAGGTTGCGCGCGACGTGCTGGAATCCGATTTCGAGACCGCCGGCCAGTCCTGTGCCCCGGACGCCGCCGCGATCTGCGACAAGGCGGATTCCGCCGCGCCGCCGAAACTGGTCCAGGCCTGCCGGATGCTGCATGGCGGCCGCGCCGGACGGAACTGAGGCCGTACTGAAGCCGTCCGGACGCGGGGGGCCGCGATTAGAGGCCGCGATTAGATTCCGCGATTACCGGGCGGCGATCCGTTCCAGCCGGTCCAGCCCGTCGGCGCTGGCCAGCACGGCGGCTTTCTCGGCACGGTTGAGCGCGGCGGCGG
>NZ_JABXXP010000471.1 GCF_013376155.1 Nguyenibacter vanlangensis | reverse complement strand
ATCCCCTGCCCCCGGATGGCGGCATGCTGACCTATCGCGCCGGGAGCGCCGAGGCGCTGCTGGCCGACGGGGCGCGCTTCGATGCGATCACCGCGCTGGAGGTGATCGAGCACGTGACCGATCCGGCCGCGTTCCTGAGGCTGCTGGCCGGGATGGTCGCGCCGGGCGGGAGGATCGTCGTCTCGACCCTGAACCGGACCTGGCGGTCGCTGGCAACGGCCAAGATCGGGGCGGAATACGTGCTGCGCCTGTTGCCGGCGGGCACGCATGAATGGCGGAAATTCATCACCCCCGCCGAGCTGGGCACGTTTGCGGGCCAGGCCGGGCTGCGCGTGTCGGACACGGCCGGCATGGTCCCGGGCATCGGCGGATGGCGCGAGAGCCGGGACCTGTCGGTGAATTATATCGCCTGCCTGGCGGCGCCCTGAACGGCCCCCCTGCCCCGGCTGCCCCGGCGGAAGGCCGGGGCATGGGAGAACCGGGGCATGGGCGCGGCGTCAGATCTGCAGGAAGGCGAAGGTGGTCGGGCTGCCGACGGCGGTGAAGTGCCAGGTGAAGTCCAGGGCCCCGGTTTCCTGGTTGATGCGGAAGGAGGTCACCGAATCGCTGCGCTGGTTGGCGCAGTAGAGGAAGGTACCGGACGGGTCGAACATCATGGCGCGGCCGTAATCGGCGTGCATCCAGACCTCGTCGACCAGGGTCAGGGTGCCGTCGCGCGGGCTGACCCGGAACACCGCCAGCGAATCGCCCAGGCGATTCGAGGCGTAGACGAAGCGGCCGTTGGGCGAGAGCAGGATTTCCGCCGCCAGGGTGCTGCCCTGGAAATAGGACGTGACGGTGCTGACCTTCTGCACCGGGGTCAGGGCGCCGGTGCGCGGATCGAACGATGCGACGACGACCTTCGAATCCTGTTCGCAGAGGATGTAGATGATCTTGCCGTCATTGCTGAAGGCGAAATGGCGGGGGGCGGAGCCGGGGATCAGGTTGATGAAGGGCGTTGCGGCCGGGTGCAGCTTGCCGGTCGCGATATCCAGCGCCCAGACATAGACGCGGTCGAGCCCGGCGTCGCAGGCCAGGACAAAGCGGCCCGAAGGATCGCTGGCGACCATATGGACGTGCGAGCCGGAATGATCGCTGACCGCGTAATTGCCGGGGGGATTGTCCTCGGCCCGCTCGGGCATGCGCGGGCCGGTATTGTGCACCACGTCGGTGGGCTCGCCCAGGCTGCCGTCCGCGCGGATGGGCAGCACGCCGACGCTGCCGCCGACATAATTGGCCACCAGCACGTAGCGGCCGGAATGATGGACGCTGAGATGGGCCGGGACCGCGCCGCCCGACGAGACGGCGTTCAGCCGGCTGAGTTCGCCCGATACCGGGTCGATCGAGAAGGCGGTGACGCTGCCGTCATGGCTGGCATTGAAATCGTCGATTTCGCTGAGCGCGTACAGGAAGCGGCTGTCGGCCGACATCGTGATGAAGGACGGGCTGGCGATGTCCATATAGGTGGTGACGGGGATGAGGCCGCCCGTCTGGCGGTTCATCTCGAACACCGCGATGCCCTGGCCGTTGCCCGCGCCGCCCGGGGGGGCGTGCTTGTTGTAGCCGCCGATATAGCACAGCGTCCGCGACGTGGCGGGGATGGCGGCGCGGGCGGAAACGAGGGGAACGGTGCCGGACGCCGCGAGCGCCAGCATCAGGTTACGTCGCGAAAGGAGCATGTTCATTCTTGTAGGATCTCGATTCGATCTTTTCCGACGGAAACGGGCACGGGCAGGACACTAGGGCATTCGGCAGAGGGGGCCGATCGTGCCCGCATAACGGGTCCAGGTCTGGGTCTCGCCGAAAAGGGGGATGCCGACATAGCCGCGCAGCTTCAGGACTCCTTCCCGCGGGGACCAGATCTGGGCGTGGTAGACGTGCTCATCGTCCGGATCCAGGATATGGCCGTTCCAGCGGCCCGGATCGTCGGGATCCGGCGTGAAGCCGGTCAACATGAGGAGTCCGCATTCGGATTCGCCGTCCTTGCCCTTGGGAACCTCGCCGGTATAGCGCATGCCGACGAGGCGCCCGCAGACCTGAGTGCCGCAGGAAGTAATCTGGAACACCCCATCGTGTTCCTTGGTTTCCCACAAGCCCAGGACGGATAAAATTCCCGTGTCGGCCGGCTGGGCCTGTGCCTGTGTTGGGGCCTGGAGGGCCACGGCCGGCGCGGCCAGGAGGGCGAGCAGCGGCAGGAGGCGGACCCACGGCGTGCGCCTGG
>NZ_JABXXP010000470.1 GCF_013376155.1 Nguyenibacter vanlangensis | reverse complement strand
CGGGCACCCCGGCCAGTTCCCCCGACATCACGTCACCCGACCTCGCGTCACTCAGCGTCGCCTCACCCGGCGCCGCGCCGCCGCTCATCGTCCCGTTCTCCCGGTCCGCCATCTCACGCCCCCCGCCGCAGCAGCACCCGCGAGCAGGCCAGCGTGACGAACGAGATCACCATCAGGATGAAGCCCAGCGCCAGCAGCGACGACAATTTCAGGCTGCCCGCCGCGCTCTCGGGAAATTCCAGCGCGATCAGCGACGCGATCGTGTTCCCCGGCGCGAACAGCGACCAGCCGATCCGGTTGGCGTTGCCGATCACGAAGGTCACCGCCATCGTCTCGCCCAGCGCCCGCCCCATCCCCAGCATCACACCGCCCACCAGCGCCGGACGCGACCAGGGCAGGATCACGCTGCGCATCACCTCCCACCGCGTCGCACCCAGCCCATAGGCGCTCTCGCGGATCTGCGCCGGCATCGCCGTGAACACGTCGCGCATCACCGCGCACACGAACGGCGTCACCATCACCGCCAGCACCAGACCCCCGGTCAGCAGCCCCGTCCCGTAGGGCGCCCCGTGAAACAGCACCCCCAGCACCGGCACATGCCCCAGATGCCGGTTCGCCCACGGCTGCACCACCCGCGCCATCACCGGCACGATCACGAAGAAGCCCCACATCCCGAATATGATCGACGGCACCGCCGCCAGAAGCTGCACCGCCATGCCGATCGGCCCCGCGACCGACCCCGGCGCCATCTCCACCAGCCAGAACGCGATCCCGAACGCCAGCGGCACCGCAATCAGCAGCGCCAGCACCGTCGTCATCACCGAACCGAACACCGGCGCAAGCGCCCCGAAATGCTCCGACACCGGGTTCCATGCCGTGCTCCACGCAAAGCCGGGGCCGAACGCACCCCACGCCTGCGCCCCGCCCCACGCCAGAACCCCGATCAGACCCCCAAGAAGCGCCAGAAGCGACCACCCGCTCAGCCGCACCGCAGCCGCGAAAACCACGTCTCCGCCGGTTCCGAATCCGCGTCGCCCCGCCGGAACATCGTTCCGCGCGGCCTGGGCCGGCATCCGCTGCATACGTCACTATCCCGATGCCGTGTCCATAACCGAACCACCCATAGCGTTCGGCCCACGCCGCTTCAATCAGCCAGCCCGGCGCGGCCGATTAAGTTTTTATGACAACAATCCGCGGTTTTCCGCCCCCTCCGTGGCGGAAAACCGCGCGTCAGGGGCCGGCCTGATGCTGCCAGGCCGCCAGCCAGCGCGGCACCCGCCCCGCGCGCAGCGGCCGCGACATCAGGTATCCCTGCACCACGGGGCACTCCAGGTCGTCGAGCAATTCCAACTGCCGCCGCGTCTCCACCCCCTCGGCCACCACGGTCACGCCCAGGCTCTGGCCGATGCGGATCACCGCGTTCACGATGGAATGGGCCGTGCCGGCCTGCTCCAGCCCGCCCATGAAGCCGCGATCGATCTTGACCTCGCTGAGCGGCAGATTGACCAGGTTCGCCAGGCTGGAAAAACCGGTGCCGAAATCATCCATCGACAGGCCGACACCCAGCGCGCGGATGGCATGGGCGGCGGCGATCGTCCGCGCCTCGTCGGCGATCATGCAGCTCTCGGTCATTTCGACCATCAGCCGGCCGGGCGGAATGCCGGTTTCCGCCAGGATGGCGGCGATCACCCCCGGCAGGCGCGGGTCCCGGAAATGGCGGGCCGACAGATTGACCGCCACCGCCGGGACCTCGATCCCCGCGGCGATCCATTCGGCCATCTGCCGGCAGGCCGTGCGCAGCGCCCATTCCCCCAGCGCCTCGACCATCCCGCTTTCCTCGGCCAGCGGAACGAAGCGGGCGGGGGGAATATCCCCCTGCGCCGGGTCGTGCCAGCGGGCCAGCGCCTCGACGCCGTACAGCGCGCCGTCGCGGGGACGGATCTGCGGCTGGTAGACCAGGCTCAATCGCCCGTCCGACAGCGCCTCGCCCAGCGCCCCGGCCAGGATGATCCGGTCCTGCGCACGGCGATTCATTTCCGGGCTGAAGAAGCGATACGTATCGCCCCCGGCATCGCGCGCCCGCGATACCGCGATCTGGACATGGCGCAGCACGGTTTCGACCGGCTGCGCCGCGCCGACGGCGACACAGATCCCGATGCTGGCGGTCGAACCGACCGACACGCCGTCGACCGCGAAAGGCCGCGCCACCGCGCGCAGGATCGACCCGGCCAGCGACGCGGCATGGTCGACCGCCAGCACCCCGTCGCGATCC
>NZ_JABXXP010000469.1 GCF_013376155.1 Nguyenibacter vanlangensis | reverse complement strand
CCACAGCGCCCCGCCCGACAGGTCCAGCGGCCCGCCGCCGCTGCGCAGATAGACATTGTCCAGCGTCTCCGCCCGTCGGTACATCAGCGACGACAGCGGCGACAGCGCGGCCGTCGCCAGCCCGCCGATCAGCAGCGCGCAGGCCAGCGGCCCGGTCAGGAACTGCCAGGCCGAAATCCCCGCCGCGCGCGCCACGATCAGCTCGGACGACCGCGTCAGCCGCCAGAAACACACGATCCCGCCCAGCAGCACCCCGAACGGCAGGATCTCGATCATGAAATACGGGACGTGCAGCCCCGCGATCTCGCTGACCAGGCTGGTCGGCACGTTCGGCCGCGTCGCCGCCCGCCGCAGCAGGTCGATGAAATCGAACAGCGAGACCAGCCCCGTCAGCGACAGCACCATCGCCATCACCGCCAGCGTGAATTGCCGCGCGATATAGAAGGACAGCGTGACGGAAACGGTCATGGGCGCGCCGGCTCCGCCGGAAGCGGCCCCGCGCCCCGCGCATCGGGCCCGCTCGCGCCGCGCTGCCGCAATTCCGGCACGAACAGCAGCGCCGCACAGATCAGCCCCGGCAGGATCGCCTCGATCCACATCAGCGGCACCAGCGCGATATTCCGCCCCGCCAGGTTCTGCACCAGCAGGCTCAGCGCCAGCAGCCCCACCACGCTCATGATCGCCACCGCCGGGCGGATGATGTTGCCATGGCGCGAGAACGCGCCGCGCAGCACGCTGACCAGCCCGATCATCGCGAACGAGAAGGCGGTGAACGGCGCCGTCAGCCGCCGCCACGCCTCGACCGCGAACTTGCCCCGGTCCCGGGGGGCGACCACGCGGGGGTCGGGATGCAGCAATTCGCGCAGCGACATCTCCGCCGCGTCGCGATAGCGCGCCTGGTCCCCATGCCCCGACGTCAGGTCGATCGTATTGCGGTCGAAGGTCAGCACGTTCAGCCGCCCGGTCCGGCGGTCGATTTCCTGCCGCGACCCGTCGAACAGCACCACGCGCGGCTGCTCACCCACCACCAGCATCACCCCGCGCTCCGCCAGGATGGTCGACGGGTTGTCGGGCTGGCGGTCGTCCTCGACCAGGATGCCGTGCAGGGTCCCGTCATGGTCGCGGCTGCGCACATAGACGGTCATCGTGTCCGACACGGGGGTAAACACTCCTTCCTGCAGCAGGAAGGCCGCCATCCGGTTGCGGATCTGGAACTCGTATTGCTTGAAGGCATGGAACGACATCGGCACGATCCACAGATTCAGGACCATGCAGGACGCGACCGACAATCCCGCGCACAGCAGCCCCGGCCGCGCGATGAAGAACGGCGACAGCCCCGCCGCCCGCATCACCGTCAATTCCCGGTCCCCCGCCAGCCGCTGATACACGAACTGCACGACCACGAAGGTCGTGATCGGCAGGATAACCGCCACGAAGGACGGCACCAGCATGCTGGTCAGTTCGACGAACACCCGCAGCGACAGGCCGCGCTCGACCACCAGCGACACGAAATGCAACGATTGCGTCAGCCAGATCAGCGCCGCCAGGCCGCCGGTCGTCGCCACCAGCGCCGCCAGCAACTGCCGCAGGACATAGCGGTCCAGCATCGGCAGCCGCGATCGCGGCGACGGACGGTCTTGGGGCGGGACGATCGACATAGGGCTGTGTAGCTCCCCCCGCGCCTCGGCGCCAGAGCCGGCCGCCATCCCGCCGGCCGCCATCCCGCCGGCCGTCACCCCGGTCGCCCTCCCGATGGTCACTCCGATCGTCACCCCGATCGTCAGGCGGGCGGGAAGATCGCATCCGGGTTCATCAGCCCGGCGGGATCGATCGCCCGCTTGATCCGCCGCATGGTCTCCAGCTCGGCGCCGCCGCGCCACGCGGGCATCATATAGGGCTTCAGCCGCCCGACCCCATGTTCCGCCGAGAACGATCCGTCCAGGTCGCGCACGACCGCCGCGACCGCATCCATGATCGCATGGTCTTGCGCCAGGAACGCGGCCGGGTCCATGCCCTCCGGCTGGACCAGGTTGAAATGGATGTTCCCGTCGCCGATATGGCCGAACGGCGCGGGCCGAATCCCCGGGATCAGCGCCGCGCACGCGGCACTCGCCCGTTCGATCAGCGCGGGCACCTTCGACACCGGCACCGACACGTCGTTCTTCACGCTGGCCCCGGCCCGGCGCTGGGCCTCGGCATGTTCCTCGCGCAGCTTCCACAGCGCCAGGCGCTGGGTCTCGCTCTCGGCGATCACCGCGTCGCTGACGGTCCCCGCCTCG
>NZ_JABXXP010000468.1 GCF_013376155.1 Nguyenibacter vanlangensis | reverse complement strand
CGCGCTCGCGACAGCCAGATCAGGCCGCCGAAGGCGCCCATGCCCAGGATGGCGGTGCCCACCGCCACCCGCGCGGCATGCCGGGCCCGCGCTGGCTGCGCGGCCCCCGTCCAGAATGCCACCCGCACATTGGCGGCCTGCCCCAGCGCCATCGCGACCATATAGGTGATCGACCCCAGGCTCAGCACGATCTGGTGCGCCGCCAGGGCGTGGATGCCCAGCGACGCGGCCTCCAGGCTGACTACCTCGAACAGCATGATCTCGGCCCCGGCCCCGGCCATGATCGGCAGGCCCAGCCGCAGCAGCAGTCCCATGTCCGCCCGGCGCAGCCGCGCCGGCCACAGCAGCCCGCGCAGATGCGGCCGCCCATGGACCATCAGCAGCAGGGTGGCGGCGGTGCCCCACATTGTGATGGCGGTGGCCAGCGCCGACCCCGCCAGCCCCAGGCGCGGCAGGCCGAACAGCCCGTGGATCAGCGCGGCGTTCAGGACGCCGTTGACCAGCGCAACCACCGGCATCACCCGCAGCAGCAGCGCCTGCGCATCCAGCGCCGGCAGCACGACATCGACCACCCCGGTGCCGATCAGCGCGGGCGGCGCCCCCCACAGCAATATATACACGAAACCGCTGACCGGCCCGGCGAAGGCGGCCGGCTGGTGCATCAGGCGCAGCAGCGGCCCGACCTGCGACAGCAGCAGCAGGCAGGGCGCGCACAGCAACAGCGCCAGGACCAGCAGCATGGCATGGATGGGCGCGATCCTGGCCGGCTCACCCCGGCCGCGCGCCTGGGCGATCAGCACGCCCCCCGCCCCCAGCATGGATTGCAGCACCGCCATCACGGTGAAGAACAGGGTGGTGGACAGGCCGCCGATCGCCAGCGCATCGGCCCCCAGCCCGCTCAGCAGGATGCTGTCGGTGACGCCCATCACCATCTGGGAAATCTGCGCCAGGGCGATCGGGCCGGCGATGCGCAGCAAGGACGGCAATTCGGGCGCCGGCGCGCCGGAAGATATGGGAACGGGTCGCGACATGCCCCATCCAGAGCAGATCATCCCCCGAAAGGCCAGACGTCGCCGCAGGGCGGCGGCGCCCGCGTGGACAGGGCGCGCACAAGGGTGTTGCGTCCGCACCGCGCCTGTCGCATCTAGGCCCCATCATGTCTGATTCCATGCCGCAACTGTCCCTGCACGACAGCCGAAGCCGCAAGACGGTGCCCTTCGCGCCCCTCGATCCGGGGAACGTGCGGATCTATTATTGCGGCCCGACGGTCTACGACCTGGCGCATATCGGCAATCTGCGCGCCATGGTGACGGCCGACCTCCTGGTGCGGCTGCTGCGGGTGCTGTATCCGCGCGTGACCTATGTGCGCAACATCACCGACGTCGAGGACAAGATCAACGCCCGCGCGCGTGAGAACGGCGAGACGATCGACAGCCTGACCGCCCGCACGATCCGCGATTTCCATCAGGACCTGGCGGCGGTCGCCGTCCTGCCGCCGGATATCGAGCCGCGCGCGACCCACCATATCGGCGAGATGGTGACGATGATCGGCCGACTGATCGAAAGCGGCCACGCCTATGCAGCCCAGGGCCATGTGCTGTTCTCCGTCGCCAGCGATCCGGCCTATGGCACGCTGTCCGGCCGCTCGCCCGAGGACCTGCAGGCCGGCGCCCGCGTCGAGATCGCGCCCTACAAGCGCGACCCGGGCGATTTCGTGCTGTGGAAACCCTCCGAACCCGACCTGCCGGGCTGGGAAAGCCCCTGGGGCCGCGGACGGCCCGGCTGGCACATCGAATGCTCGGCCATGTCGCACCGCTATCTGGGCGAAAGCTTCGACATCCATGGCGGCGGCAGCGACCTGCTGTTCCCGCATCACGAGAACGAACTGGCGCAGAGCCGGTGCTGCTTTCCCCACGGGCGCTTCGCCAACCACTGGGTGCATAATGCGATGCTGCTGGTGGATGGCGAGAAAATGTCCAAATCCCTGGGCAATTTCCTGACCGTCCGCGACGTGCTGGCCCACAGCCCGGCCGAGGCGCTGCGGCTGCTGCTGCTGCATGCCCAGTACCGCTCGGTGCTGAACTTCACCCAAGGCGGGCTCGACGACGCGAAACAGACCCTGAACCGGTTCTATCGCGCCATCGGCGACCTGCCGCCCGAAGATGACGACGCCCCGCCCCCGGCCGCCGTCCTGGCCGCGCTGTGCGACGACCTGAACACGCCGCGCGCACTGGCCGAAATGCATGCGCTGGCCGACCGCGCCCTGGCGGGCGACCAGTC
>NZ_JABXXP010000467.1 GCF_013376155.1 Nguyenibacter vanlangensis | reverse complement strand
CGGACCGCGCCCAGCAATTCGGCGGGCCGCTCGCCACGGACGCGCAGCGCCATCAGGAAGGCGGCGATCAGCGTGTCGGGGATCGCGCCGTCCATGATGAGGCCGAAGACCGTCTCGGCCTCGGCCTCGGTCAGGATGTCGCCGCGGGCCAGCCGGTCCAGGATGGCGCGGAAGGCGCCAGCGGGGTCGGGAACCGGAGAATGGGTGGCCGGGGAAGCTGCCGCCGGAGGGGGAGAGTCTGCCGAAAGGGGCGGAATGCCGTCCATGGGCGGGTCAGGCGGCCTTGCGGGGCGCGTTGCGCCCGCGGACGATGGCCATGAAATTGGCCAGGATGTCGTGGCCGTGTTCGGACGCGATGCTTTCGGGATGGAACTGGACGCCGAAGATGGGCAGCGTGCGGTGGCGGAGCCCCATGATCACTCCGTCCTGCGTGTGCGCGACCGGGGCGAGTTCGTCCGGCAGGCTGGAGGGGTCGATCGTGAGGCTGTGATAGCGGGTGGCCATGAACGGGTCGGGCAGTCCCGCGAACACCCCGCTGCCGTCGTGATGGACGGCGCTGACCTTGCCGTGCATCGGGACCGGGGCGCGGACGACGGTGCCGCCGAAGACCTGGCCGATCGCCTGGTGGCCCAGGCAGACCCCGAAGACGGGAACCCGGCCGGCGGCCTTGCGGATCAGGTCGCAGCAGATCCCGGCCTCGTTGGGCGAACAGGGGCCGGGGGACAGGACGATCGCCTCGGGCCGCAGGGCCAGCGCGTCCTCGGCCGTCAGCGCGTCGTTGCGGCGGACGTCGCAGACCTCCCCCAGGTCGCCCAGATAATGGACGAGATTGAAGGTGAAGCTGTCGTAATTGTCGATCAGCAGGATCATGGCAATATGATGAACTCGTGTTTCGGCCCGGTCAAACGGCAGATCCGAATTTAACCGAAATAATCTTTGACGTGCAAAAAGCGGGAGTTTGTTGCGCTCATCCGGGCTGGTTGCGCAATTTTGTGACGGGTTGCGGGTGCTGCGTCATCCTGCCCCGCCATGCCCCGCCGTGGTCCCATTGCGACCCAGGGCGAACTGGACCGCTTCCTCGGCGGCGCGGAACAGGGCGCGGGCCTTGTGGCGGGTTTCCTCATATTCGGCTTCGGGCACGCTGTCGGCGACGACGCCGCAGCCGGCCTGCACGTGCATCTGGCCGTCCTTGACCACGGCCATGCGCAGCCCGATGCAGGTGTCCATCTCGCCGTTCGCGCCGAAATAGCCGATGCAGCCGGCATAGGTGGCGCGGCGGGTGGGTTCGACCTCGTCGATGATCTCCATCGCGCGGATCTTCGGCGCGCCGGTCAGCGTGCCGGCCGGGAAGCCGGCGATCAGCGCGTCGATGGCCTCGAGCCCCGGGCGGAGCGTGCCCTCGACGTTCGAGGAGATGTGCATGACGTGGCTGAAACGCTCGATGACGAATTTCTCGGTCACCTTGACCGAACCGATCTCGCAGACGCGGCCGACATCGTTGCGGCCGAGATCGATCAGCATCAGGTGTTCGGCCAGTTCCTTGGGATCGGCGAGCAGGTCGCGTTCGAGGGCCTGGTCTTCCTCGGGCGTGGCGCCGCGGGGGCGGGTGCCGGCCAGCGGGCGGACGGTCATGCGGCCGTCGCGCAGGCGCACCAGGATTTCCGGCGAGGAGCCGACCAGGCTGAACCCGTCGAACGCCAGGTTGAACAGGAACGGCGCGGGGTTGATGCGGCGCAGCGCGCGGTAGAGCGCGAGCGGCGGCAGGGTGAAGGACGTGGAGAAACGCTGGCTGGGCACGACCTGGAAGGCGTCGCCGGCGGCGATGTAGTCCTGGATGCGCCGGACGGCGTCGCAGAACGCGTCCCTGGTGAAGGTCGAATGCGGCGGGTCGAGCGGGCCGGTATAGCGTGGCGCGATCTCGTGCAGGGCCAGTGGTTCGGACAGGCTCTGCCGCGCGGTGGCCAGCAGGTCCTGCGCGGCCTGCAGCGCCTGTTCGGGCGCATGCCCGGCGCGGGGGCGGATCGGCGCCGCCAGGGTCAGTTCGTCGCGCACCGTGTCGAAGACCGCGAACAGGCGGGGGCGGATCATCACGCCTTCGGGCAGATGGAGGTCGTCGGGCGGCATGTGGGGCAGATGTTCCATCTGCCGGACCATGTCGTAGCCCAGATAGCCGAACAGGCCGCCGATCATCGGCGGCAGGCCGGCCGGAAGCGCCATGCGGGAATCGCGGATGACGGCGCGCAGCGAATCGAGCGGTGCGGCCGCCGCCGGGGTGAAGGCGGCCG
>NZ_JABXXP010000466.1 GCF_013376155.1 Nguyenibacter vanlangensis | reverse complement strand
CGGCGACAGGCTGGTCAGGCCGGCCAGCAGACCCAGCAGCGCCAGCCCCCCTGCCCGCGCGGGCCGGATGCCGCGACCATGAAATGGCGAAGAAGGGCGGAATGCAGCAAGCCGCATGAACGGATTCCCCAAGAGTGGATCAGCACCGCCCGCAGGCCGGCCATGATCGCACGCGACGATACGAGGTCAGAGAGACCGCCCCTGTTATGCACCTGCGCCCCAGAGGCGTGAAGATGCCGCGCGGGCTCCGTGACGGACCCGAAGGAAGGACATGGGGGACGGAACGCTGCGCGCAAAACAAAACCGGCCAGGCGACGTGCGCCTGGCCGGTTTGTTCGGACAGATGGAGAGTCTGCCGAGACGCTCAGCGAACCGACGTGATCGCGTTGCGGTTCTGGGCCCACGACTGCTCGTCGTCGCCGGTCGCCGTCGGACGATCCTTGCCGTAGGAGATCGTCGTGATGCGCGAAGCGGCGACGCCCTTCGCCACCAGGTAGTCGCGCGCCGCATTGGCGCGACGCTCGCCCAGGGCGATGTTGTATTCCTCGGTGCCACGGTCGTCGCAGTTGCCCGCGACTTCGATCGTGACCTGCGGATACTTGGCCAGCCAGGCGGCCTGACGATCGAGAGTGGCCTGGGCCTCGCTGGAGAGCGCGTTCTTGTTGAAGTCGAAGAACACGCGGTCACCGACATTGGCGACCAGGTCGGCCTCGCTGCCCGGCGTGACGCCCGAGGTCTGCGCGGCGGCCCCGGTACCCGTCGTTGCCCCCGTTTCCTTATTTCCAGAGCACGCCGCCAGAAGCACGGCCATGCCAAGCGCACCAAGAAGCTTCAGTCTCATTATTTTAGATCCTGAGATCGGTTCCCGCACGGAACCATTATGATTAAGTAGTCGGGTAAGGACTTGGTCCCGACACTCGTTTTGTTCCGTCAACAACCGGGCGACAGAACGTTGCGAACACTGGAGACCACCCGCCCGTTAACGCCAGACGCGGTGGCAGGTCAAGATGCCCTTCGCGCACGGCGGATATCTTCTGTCAGTATTGACCGGAAAAGCACAGTAATGTGCCTTTCCGGTCTTTAAAACTTAACCGTTCTGCGGCGACCAGGCCGGGTCGGACGCCCCGCCGACCGGAATCGGCCGCTCATGGAAGCCGGTGATATCCACCGTGCTGATACCCGTCGAGAAGCCGGCTCCGCCGGGGCCGGCCGCCGACTGACGGCAGAAGGCGATGACCCGCCCGTTCGGGCAGAAGCTGGGGCTGTCGACCGTGAAACCCTGGGTCATGATCCGTTCGCCGGTGCCGTCGGGCGCCATGACGCCCAGCGAGAAGCTGCCGTTGGCGATGCGGGTAAAGGCGATCAGGTCGCCGCGCGGCGACCAGACCGGCGAGCCATAAGTGCCCGTGCCGTAGGAGATGCGCCGCGCGCCGCCGCCGCCCGCGCTCATGATATAAAGCTGCGGCGAGCCGCCGCGATCGGAATTGAAGACGATCTGCGAGCCGTCGGGGCTGTAGCACGGGCTGGTGTCGATGGCGCCCGAAGCGGTGAGCTGCCGCTTGACGCGCGACACCAGGTCGACCGTATAGATATCCGACCCCGCGCCGCGCGTAACCGACATGACGACCGACCGACCGTCGGGCGCGAAGCGCGGCGCGAAGGAGATTCCTTCGAAATCGCCCAGCAATTGCTGCCGGCCGGTGGCCAGGTTCAGCAGATACACCCGCGGCCGGTTGTTGGCGTAGGACATGAAGGCCAGTTGGTCGCTGGTGGGGCTGAAGCGCGGAGTCAGGGTCAGCCACTGCCCGCCGGACAGATAATGGCTGTTGGCGCCGTCCTGGTCCATGATCGCCAGGCGCGTCGTCTGGTGCGCGCGGGGGCCCGAGCGGGCGATATAGGCGATGCGGGTGTTGAAATAGCCCTTCTCGCCCAGCATCCGCTCGTAGATCACGTCGGCGATGATATGGGCGATCTTGCGGGCCTCGTTCACGCCGGCGGTATAGGCCGTGCCCTGGATCTGCTGGCCGGTCAGCACATCCCACAGGCGGAATTCGACCCGCAGCGCGCCGCCGCTGCTGGTGGCGGTGCCGCTGACCAGCGCGCGGGCACCCAGCGACTTATAGGTGCCGAAATCCGGCACGCCCACCGGCAGCGCGCCGCTGACCGGGGCGAACAGGCCGCAATTGCCCAGGTCGGCCGACACGACGCCGCTGATCTGCTGGCCCATGTCGCCGCCCAGCACGGGAATGACGATCGGGATCGGCGCGGTGCGTGCCTGGTCCACCGTGATTTC
>NZ_JABXXP010000465.1 GCF_013376155.1 Nguyenibacter vanlangensis | reverse complement strand
CCCCATAGCGCGCGGCGGCGGCCGATGCCTGTCGGGGCGCCGGTCATGAGACCGGTCAGGGCGCGCCGGGCGCGAAGCTGTTGGCCAGCCATTGCCGCATCAGGCTGTAGGCGCGTCGTGCCGCCGCCGGGTCGTAGCGGCACATGCCCGTGGGGGACGTTGCCTCGGTCTCGGTGAAGCAGTGGACGGCGTGGCCGATCACGACGAACTGCCAGGGCGCGGGGGCCTGGCGCATTTCGTCCATGAAGCCGGTGAAGTCGGGGGCGGTCGTGGCGTCGTCCGCCCCGTTCATCGCCAGCACGGCGGCATGAATGGCGCGTGCCCGCGCTGGATCGTCGGTCGTCAGGTTGCCGTGGAACGACACGACGGCCCTGACGTCCGCCCCGCTGCGCGCCAGATCCAGCACCGCGGCGCCGCCGAAGCAGAATCCGATGGCCGCCAGCCGGGCCAAATCGATCGGCGCCGACCCGGCCTGCGCCTTGAGGACCGCCAGCGCGTGGCCGATCCGCCGCCGCATCAGCGCGCGGTCGGCCATCAGGGGCCGGATGGCGGCCATGGATTGTGCGTCGTCCCTGGGCCGGATCGCCGCGCCGTACATATCGGTCAGCAGAATGACGTAATCCTGGCCGGCGATCATGCGCGCCTTGTCGATGGCGATCGCATTCACGCCATGCCAGTTGGGCACCATCACCAGGCCGGGCCGGAGCGTGCGCACCGCGTCGTCATAGACCAGGACGCTGTCGAAGCGCGTGCCGTCCAGCACCCAACTGACGGGACGGGCGACCATATGGGCCTGCGCGATGGCCGGCAGCAGGCAGGCCAGCACGGCCAGCGCGCAGGCCCGGCCGAGCAGGCTCATGCTCCGCTTCGTCACCGCCCGCCTCCCTGGCGCGCGACCGCGTCGACCAGGCGGTCGACGACGGATGGATCGGCGAGGGTGGACAGATCGCCCAGCCCGTCCAGCTCATGCCCCGCGATCTTGCGCAGCAGCCGGCGCACGATCTTGCCGGAGCGGGTCTTGGGCAGGTCCGGCACGAGATAGATCGTCTCGGGCGCCGCGTAGCGGCCGACGACCCGGACGATGGCCTGCGTGGCATGTCCGGCTAGGCCATCCGCCGTCCCGTCGCGCGGCACGGCGAAGACGACCAGCCCCTGCCCCTTGAGATCATGCGCGATTCCAACCGCCGCGCATTCGGCGAAGCGATGGTCGGTCGCCACAGCGTCCTCGATCTCGGCGGAGCCGATCCGGTGGCCGGAGACATTGATGACGTCGTCGACCCGGCCGGTGATCCAGTAATATCCGTCCGAATCGCGCCGCGCCCCGTCGCCTGAAAAATAATAACCCGGCGCGAAGCTGAAATAGGTCTGGCGAAAGCGCGCATGGTCGCCCCAGATCGTCCGTGCCTGCCCCGGCCAGGATTGGGCCATGCACAGGCATCCCTCGCCCTCGCCCGCGATCACGGCGCCCTTGTCCGTCAGCAGCACGCTATGCACCCCCGGCAGCGGCAGCGTGGCCGAACCCGGCTTCTGCGGCACCGAAGCGGGGAGCGGCGCGATCATGATGCCGCCGGTTTCGGTCTGCCACCAGGTATCGACGACGGGACAACGCCCCTGCCCGACGACGTCATGGAACCACAGCCAGGCGTCCGGACTGATCGGTTCGCCGACGCTGCCGAGCAGGCGCAGGCTGGACAGGTCGTGCCGCGCCACGACATCGTCGCCTTCGCGCATCAGGGCGCGGATCGCCGTCGGCGCGGTATAGAAGGTCGTGACCCGGTGGCGGGCGATCACCTGCCACCACCGCCCCGGCGCGGGATGAGAGGGCAGCCCCTCGAACAGCAGGATTGTGCCGCCATTGGCCAGCGGCCCGTACACCACGTAGCTGTGGCCGGTGATCCATGCGACGTCGGCCGTGCACCAGAACACGTCGCCCGGCCGATGATCGAAGACCAGGTCATGCGTGAAGGCGGCCCAGACCATGTAGCCCCCGGTCGCATGGACCATCCCCTTCGGCTTGCCGGTGCTGCCCGAGGTATAGAGCACGAAGAGCGGGTCCTCGGCGGACATCGTCTCGGCCGGACAATCCGCCGCGGCCTGCGCCAGCAGCGGCGCGAGGGCGTAATCGCGCCCGGGCTGCATCGCGATTTCGGCGCCCGTCACCCGCAGCACCAGCAGGGCGCGCACAGCGTGCGCATCGGTGCGCGC
The DNA here is from genome assembly GCF_013376155.1 of Nguyenibacter vanlangensis. Lineage (GTDB taxonomy): Bacteria > Pseudomonadota > Alphaproteobacteria > Acetobacterales > Acetobacteraceae > Gluconacetobacter > Gluconacetobacter vanlangensis. The sequence continues at coordinate 90 of NZ_JABXXP010000465.1, read as the reverse complement.
CAGGGCCTCGTCCATCATCGCCTTGAGGGGAACGCGTTTGGCGCCGCGCCGCGCCTCGTCCGCGGTGATCGCCACGATCGCACCGCTGTC
>NZ_JABXXP010000464.1 GCF_013376155.1 Nguyenibacter vanlangensis | reverse complement strand
CCGATTTCATGGCGCGCTGGTTCGCCCACGGGGTCGATGCCGCCGCCCTGGCCCGCGCGCCGATGCTGCGCTTCGACCGGCAGGACCATCTGCAGGAACGATGGATGGCGACGCTGGGCACGGTCCCCGAGACCCTGGCATCCCGGGCCCCCACCCATTGGCTGCCCTCGACCAACGCCTTCGTCGACGCGGCGCTGGCGGGGCTGGGCTGGTGCATGAACCCGCTGCCGATGGTCGCCGGCTACCTGGCGGCCGGCCGGCTGGTCAGCCTGATGGACCAGCGTTTCCTGAACGTGCCGCTCTACTGGCAGCATGTGCGCATCGGCACCCGCCTGCTGGACGCGCTGACCCGCGAAGTGGTCGCCGCCGCCCGGGACAGCCTGCTGCGCTGACGCGCCGCCATCCCGCCATGCGCCCGGTCACCCGGACGGACTCTACTTGCAGGCCCGGCTTGCAGGCTCAGCGCAGCGCGAGATGCAGCTTTCCCGTCGCGGCCGCCTGGGCCGGCGGATTGAAGGCCCCGACCACCGCCGGGTCGAAGACGCGCAGGAAACTGCCCGGATGGATGCCCATCCACAGCGTGACCAGCGCGCAGGGCACCAGCACCGCCAGTTCCGGCGCCGTCAGGTCGCGCAGCATGGCCACCACCCCGTGCCCGGCCGTCCCGAACCAGATCCGGCGATAGAAGACCAGCATATAGACCGCCCCCAGGATCATACTGCTGCCGGCCAGCAGCGCGACCCAGAACGAGACATGGATGGCGCCGACCATGACCAGCCATTCGCCGACGAAGGCGCCGGTACCCGGCAGGCCGACATTGGCCATCACGAACAGCATGGCCAGCGTGGCCAGCGCCGGCATCTTGTGCGCGACCCCCGAGAAAGCGTCGATCGAGCGGGTTTCCGCCCGCCAGGCCACGGCGGCGACGCAGAAGAACAGGGCGGTGATGATCACGCCGTGCGACAGCATCTGGAAGATGGCGCCGTCGACCCCCTCGGGCGTCAGGGTGAACAGTCCGACCGCGACCAGCCCCATATGCGAGAACGAGGAATAGGCGATCACCCGCTTCATGTCCGTCTGGGCCAGGGCGATGATGGCGGCATAGATCACCGCGACCACCCCCAGCGCCAGGATATAGGGCGCGAACAGCCGCGCCGCGTCGGGAAACATCAGGACCCCGAAGCGCAACAGCCCATAGGCGCCGGCCTTCGACAGCACGCCCGACAGCAGCGCGGTGGTCGGCGTCGGGGCCTCGGCATAGGCGTCGGGCAGCCAGGCATGCAGCGGGAAGAGCGGCAGCTTGACCCCGAACGCCACCACGAAGCCCAGCAGCAGCCAGCATTGCAGCGCACGCGGGAAATTCAGGTGCATCAGCGCCGGCACGTCGGTCGTGCCGGTGACGTTCCACATCACCAGCAGCGCCAGCAGCATGAACAGCGACCCGCCGAACGTGAACAGAAAGAACTGGATCGACGCCCAGACGCGGCGCGGCCCGCCCCACACGCCGATCATCAGGCTGCCCGGAATCAGCGTCGCCTCGTAGAACACATAGAACAGCACCAGATCCAGCGCCGAGAACAGTCCGACCAGCGTGGTCTCCAGCAGCAGCACCGCCAGCATGTAGTCGCGCACCCGCGTGGTCACCAGCTTCCACCCGCCGATCACCGCCAGCGGCGTCAGAAAGGTCGAAAGCAGCACGAACAGCAGGCTGATCCCGTCCACCCCGGCATGGTACGACACGCCGAAGGACGGCGCCCAGTCCAGTTGCTGCACGAACTGAAAGCCGGGCTGCCGGGGATCGAACTCGCCCCACATCACCAGCGACAGGGCGAAGACCAGCAGGCTGGTCCACAGCGCCACCCAGCGCGACGCCCCCTCGACCGCTTCGGCTGTGCCGCGCATCAGCAGGATGGCCAGGGCGCCGCCCAGCGGCAGATACGTGACAAGCGGGAGCAGGATGGGATGCACGTCGGTCTCATCGTCCGTGAAAAGATGCCGCCGAGCCTATCGCCGTTCCGTCGGCGAGACCAGCCGCGCGCCGCTCACGTTCTGCCGAGCAGCGACGATTCCGCTTGCAATCCGCGCAACCGCCCCGCCATCCCGGCGTTTGTCCCGCCCTTTGGCGGCTACCGGCGGCCGAACAGTTTTTCCAGGTCCGCGCGGCTCAGCTTGATCCAGGTCGGCCGCCCATGCGAGCAGGTGCCGGCCCGCGGCGTGCGCTCCATGTCGCGCAGCAGCGCATCCATCTCCGCCCGGTTCAGGCTGCGGCCGGCCCGCACGCTGCCGTGGCAGGCCATC
>NZ_JABXXP010000463.1 GCF_013376155.1 Nguyenibacter vanlangensis | reverse complement strand
TGTCAGTGCTGGATGTAATCTCCCCAAAACGGCTGGCTGAAATTTCCCCAGTTTGACCGAGGATCGTCCTGGCGGGGGCATGCCCCCGCCAGGACGATCGTTCCCCAAATAACCTGCGCATCCCGGCAGAAGGGCGAGCAGGTGATTGGCGTAAGGGAGACTGTGTTGATCCACGAATTGAAACGACAGGGACTGGGTGTCAGCGCGATCGCGCGACAGACGGGCCTGGACCGCAAGACGGTGCGCAGATATCTGGCCCGGGGTATTGAGGCCCCGCGCTACAGCCCCCGCGAGGAGAGCGAGCGCATTGCCGAACGCTTTCGCACCTATTTGCTGGAAAGGCTGGAGGCGTATCCTGGACTTTCCGCTCGCCGGCTGCACCGCGAGATCACGCCGATGGGATACGAGGGGGCCTATTCGACGCTGACGGAATATCTGCGTCTCGTCAGGCCGCAGGTGCCCAAGGTGTTCGAGCGGCGTTTCGAGACCGCTCCCGGCAAGCAGGCGCAGGTCGATTTCGCTGAATTTCCGGTGACGTTCCTGACCGAGCCTCAGGCACCGCGCAAAGTCTGGCTTTTCAGCATGGTGCTGGGCCACAGCCGCTGGCTCTGGGGCCGGTTCTGCCCGAACCAGACCTTGGAAACCGTCCTGCGCTGTCACATCGCCGCCTTCGCCGCGATGGGCGGAAGCTGTGCCGAGATCCTCTATGACCGCATGAAAACCGCGGTTCTCGGCGAAGACGCCACGGGCGTCGTGACCTACAATCCCTCGCTGGTCGCTCTGCTCGACCATTACGGCAGCGCGCCGCGCGCGTGCCAGCCGTATCGCGCCAAGACAAAGGGCAAGGTCGAGCGGCCGTTCCGGTATATCCGGCAGGATTTCTTCCTCGGGCAGAGTTTTCGTGACCTTGATGAACTCAATGCCCGCTTCGACGACTGGTTGCGAACCATCGCCAATGCCAGGTGTCATGCCACGACCGCTCGTATCGTCGCGGAACATTTCGCCGACGAGCGGCCTCATTTGCGCGCCCTGCCGGCTCATCCGTATGACGCCGTCCTGACGGTCGAGCGCCGCGTCAGCCGCGAGGGTATGGTCTCGATCGGCGGCAATCTTTACAGCGTGCCGGACACCGCTCGACGGCGCATTCTCGAGATCCAGAACCACCCTACGGAAGTCCGGATCTTCGAGGAGGGCGCCATGATCGCCCGCCATCCGGTGCTGGACGGGCGTAACCAGCGCCGTGTCGATCCTGCGCACCGCAAGGCCGTGCCGGCGGCACGCCAGATCAGGACCTCGCCCGAGCGAACCAACGTCGCACGCCGGCCCCTCGCTTTCTATGAGGCAGTCGGTCGCAGGCTGGCCACCACAGGAACGGGGGATCGGCCATGACGCCTGTGACCGAACGCATCCGACAGAGCCTGGTCCACCTGCATATGGCGCGGGCCCTGGAAACCCTCGACCAGACCCTCGGCCGTCTGGAGCGCGGCGACATCAGCGCGATCGAGGCCATCGACGAACTGCTGGCCGAGGAACTCAGCCTGCGGGAGGGACGGCGCATCGGCGTCGCCCTGCGAACTGCACGTCTCATGCCGATCAAGACGCTCGAAAGCTTCGATTTTTCCTTCCAGCCCTCCCTCGAGCGAAACCGGATCATGGCAATCGCCCAACTCGAGTTTATCGGCCGCGCGGAAGTCGTCCATTTCCTTGGCCCGCCCGGGACAGGCAAGAGCCACCTCGCCACAGCCATCGGTGTCGCGGCCGTCAAGGCGGGACGCAGCGTCTATCGCTGCACCCTCGCCGAACTGATCGAGGCGCTTGCTCGCGCCGAGCGCGAAGGCCGCCTCGCGGAGAAGATCCGTTTCTACGCCCGTGCCGCGCTGCTGATCGTCGACGAGATCGGATACCTGCCGATCACGAGCGGTGGCGCCAATCTGTTTTTTCAGTTGGTCAATGCCCGATACGAGAAGGGATCGATGATCCTGACCTCCAACAGGGGCTTTGCCGAATGGGGCGACGTGTTCGGGGACCCCGTCGTCGCAACCGCGCTCCTCGATCGTCTCCTCCACCATGCCATCGTCGTGCAGATCGAAGGGGCCAGTTACCGGTTGCGTCAACACGCGGACCTGGTGCCGGAGCATACGCGGGCCCATGCCAATCTCACCCCGCCTCCGCTACCAAAACGCCGTGGACGGCCACCCAGGAGAGGAACCGACGATCAAGGCTCTGGCTGATCCCCAGAAACCAGAAACTGGGGATTTTTCATCCAGCACTTTTGCGGACTTTTCATCCAGCATTTACA
>NZ_JABXXP010000462.1 GCF_013376155.1 Nguyenibacter vanlangensis | reverse complement strand
TTCCTCGATCTCTATCGCTACTGGATCAAGGCGTTCTCCATCGTCTTCGGCATGGGCGTCGTCTCCGGCCTGGTGATGGCCTACGAGTTCGGCACGAACTGGTCGGTGTTCTCCAGGAAGGCGGGGCCGATCACCGGCGTGCTGCTGTCCTACGAGGTCATGACCGCCTTCTTCCTCGAGGCCGGTTTCCTCGGCGTCATGCTGTTCGGCATGAACAAGGTCGGGCGCGGCCTGCATTTCGCCGCCACCTGCTGCGTGTCGGTGGGTACCCTGATTTCCATGACCTGGATCCTGGCATCGAATTCGTGGATGCAGACGCCGCGCGGCTACAGGATCGATCCCGCCACCGGGCAGTTCCTGCCCGATGACTGGCTGGCCATCATCTTCAACCCGTCCTTTCCGTTCCGGCTCGTTCACATGGGCTTGGCCGCGTTCCTGTCCGTCGCGTTCGCCGTCGGCGCGACCGGCGCCTGGCACATGCTGCGGGCGCGCCGCGCGGGCGCGATCGCGGGCGAACCGGTGCGGGTGATGTTTTCCATGGCCATGTGGATGGCCGCCATCGTGGCGCCCGTGCAGATTCTGGCCGGCGACGCGCATGGCCTGAACACGTTGAAATACCAGCCGGTGAAGATCGCCGCCATGGAAGGCGACTGGAAGACCGAAGGGCGTGCGCCGGAACTGCTGTTCGGGATTCCGAACATGAGGACCGAGCACACGGATTATGCGGTGAAGATCCCGCTGCTCGGTTCGCTGATCCTGACGCACAGCCTGGACGGCAAGGTGCCGGGCATGAAGGATTTCCCCCGCGACCAGCGCCCGCCATCGCCGGTCATTTTCTTCTCCTTCCGCATCATGGTGGCGCTCGGCGTCCTGATGATGCTGGTCGGGCTCTGGTCGCTGTGGCATCGCCGGAACAGCACCCTGTTCACCAGTCCGGTCTTCCATATCGTGGCGCTGTGCATGGCGCCGGCCGGGTTCATCGCCCTGCTCTGCGGCTGGGTCACCACGGAAGTCGGCCGCCAGCCCTGGACCGTCTATGGATTGCTGCGGACGTCGGACAGCGCGGCACCGGTCATCCTGTCGAGCATGGCCGTGTCGATGACGGCCTTCGTCGTCGTCTATGTCATCGTGTTCGGTTCCGGCCTGGGGATCCTGATCCGGCTGCTGGCGCGCGCGCCGCAGGAAGGCGAGCCCGACACCGCGCCGGCACGGGCGTCCGACATGCTGGCCACACGCGTCCATCCGGCCGTTGTGACCTTTTCTTCCGGCAAGGGAGCCTGAAGGCATGATGGATTTCGCACACTGGCTTCCGATCGTCTGGGCCGTGATCCTGATCGCCGCGATCACGATCTATGTCATCCTCGACGGGTTCGACCTGGGGATCGGCATGCTGTTCGCGCTGGAGCGCGACCGGGGCCGCCGGGACGTGATGGTCAATACCATCGCGCCGGTCTGGGACGGTAACGAGACCTGGATGGTCCTCGGCGGGGCCGTGCTGTACGGGGTGTTCCCCGGGGCCTATGCCACGCTGCTGCCGGCCTTCTATCTGCCGATCGTGCTGATGCTGCTGGCCCTGATCTTTCGCGGCGTGTCGTTCGAGTTCCGCGTCATGACGCGGGGCACGGCGCGCGAGGCGCTGTGGGATACCGGCTTCATGGCGGGGTCGGGCATTGCCGCCTTCTGCCAGGGGGCGATCCTGGGCGGCGTCGTCCAGGGCGTCTCCGTGACCGACGGCGCATTCTCCGGCGGCCCGCTGGACTGGCTGACGCCGTTCAGCGTCTTCTGCGGCATATCCGTGACGTGCGGTTATGCCCTGCTCGGCGCGACATGGCTGGTATGGCGCACGACCGGCACCCTCGAGGCCTCCTGCCGCCGCTGGGCACGGCGCCTGGCGGCCGGGCTCTTCGTCGGCATCGTTGCCGTCAGCCTGTGGACGCCGCTGCTGCACGCGCCCTATCTCCGCCGCTGGACCGACTGGCCGAACATCGCCTTCGTGGCGCCGGTGCCCGTCCTGGTGGTCGTGCTCGGCCTGCTGCTGGCCGCAAGCCTGCGCAAGGGTCACACGCGCGTGCCCTTCCTGTGCGCGCTCGGCTGGTTCTTCCTCTGCCTGTCGGGGCTCGGGATCACGGTCTGGCCCTATGCGGTGCCGCCAAGCCTGACGCTGTGGGACGTCTCCTCGCCGCCGTCGAGCCAGTTCTTCCAGCTTATCGGCACCGCCATCCTCCTGCCGATCATCCTGACCTACACGATCTATTCCTATCGCGTGTTTCGTGGAAAAGTGACGGAAGCCGATGGCTATCATTGAA
>NZ_JABXXP010000461.1 GCF_013376155.1 Nguyenibacter vanlangensis | reverse complement strand
AAAGAATTCGGCATCCTTTAACCACTATGGCAGGCGGGCCCGGCAATGGCCATCAGGAGGTTGGTACCATGAGCAAAGAGAAAGAATCCACGTTCAAGCCCTATCACCACCCGGCAGGCGGCTGGGGCGCGGCGGGCGCCACGGCGAAGGTGCTCATGGAACAGAGCGTGCTGGTGAAGGGGTCGCGCGGCCTGCTCGCGATGAACCAGCCTGGCGGCTTCAAGTGCCCGAGCTGCGCCTTCCCCGACCCCGACCATCGCAAGACGCTCGAATTCTGCGAGAACGGCGCGAAGGCGCTGGCGCATGAGGCGACCAAGGCACGGGTGACGCGGGAATTCTTCGAACGGCACACCGTCACCGAGCTGATGGACAAGAGCGATTACTGGCTGGAAATGCAAGGGCGCCTGACCGAGCCCATGCGCTACGACGCCGCGACGGACAAATATGTTCCCGTCGCCTGGGACGACGCCTTCGCCCTGATCGGGAAGCATCTGAGGGCGCTGGAAAGCCCGCATCAGGCCGAGTTCTACACCTCCGGCCGCACGGCCAACGAAACGGCGTTCCTGTATTCGATCTTCGTGCGGGAATTCGGCACCAACAACTTCCCCGACTGTTCCAACATGTGCCACGAACCGACCTCGCGCGGCCTGCCGCCCGCGATCGGCGTCGGCAAGGGCACGATCGTCATGGCCGATTTCGACCATGCCGAGGCGATCTTCGTCATCGGGCAGAACACCGGCACCAATTCGCCGCGCATGATGACCAACCTGGTCGAGGCGCGCAAACGCGGCGTGCCGGTCATCCTGATCAATCCCATGCCGGAACGCGCGCTGATCCGCTTCACCGAGCCGCAGGATATCCTGCAGATGGCGACGTTCGGCTCGACGGCGATTTCCAGCGACTTCGTGCATGTGCGCATCGGCGGCGACCTGGCGGTCTTCAAGGGCATGATGCGCGCGTTGTTCGAGGCCGAGGATCGCGGCGAGACGGTGCTCGACACGGCGTTCATCGCCGAGCACACGGCGGGGCTGGAGGCATTGCGCGCGGACGTCATGTCGGTCTCCTGGGCCGACATCACGCGCATCTCCGGCATCACGGAAGAGCAGATCCGCCACATCGCCGGGATCTATGCGAAATCGAATGCGACGATCATCTGCTACGGCATGGGGCTGACCCAGCACCAGGAAGGCTCGCGGCTGCTGCAGCAGGTAGCCAATCTCCTGCTGCTGAAGGGTAATTTCGGCAAGCCCGGCGCGGGCATCGCGCCGATCCGCGGCCATTCCAACGTGCAGGGCGACCGCACGGTCGGCATCGACGAGAAGCCGAGCCAGGATTATCTGGACCGCGTGCGCGACGTCTTCGGCTTCGAGCCGCCACGCGCGCATGGCCATCACGTGCTCGAGGCGCTCGAGGCCATGGAGGCGGGGACCGCCAAGGTATTCTTCGGCATGGGCGGCAATTTCGCCCGGGCGGTTCCGGACACCGCGCGTACCTACGCGGCGATGGGGCGGCTCAACCTGACCGTCGGCGTGGCGACCAAGCTCAATCGCGGGCATCTGGTGCATGGCAAGGACGCCCTGATCCTGCCCGTCGTGTCCCGCTCCGAGATCATCCGCACGACGGCGGGCGAACAGTTCGTGACCATCGAGGACGCGATGGCGAACGTCACACCCTCGCGCGGCGTGTTCGAACCGGTGAGCCCCGACGTGCGCCCCGAGACCGAGATCGTCTGTCGCATGGCCATGGCCACCCTGCCGGAGTCCAGGACGCCCTGGGCGCAGTATATGGAAGATTACACGCTGATCCGCGACAAGATCGCGGACGTCTATCCGGACATCTATGCCGATTTCTCCGAGAAGATCAAAAATCCGCGCGGCTTCCATCTCGACATCCCGCCACGCCGCCGGGTCTGGCCGACTCCGAACGGCAAGGCGAATTTCCTCGTTCTGCCGGGGCTGGAGGTCAATGACGTCGTCGCGGACCCGGCGATGCTGCGCCTGGCGACGATCCGCTCGCACGACCAGTACAACACCACGATCTACAGCAACAGCGACCGCTATCGCGGCGTGTACAACAACCGCCTCGTGATCTTCATGAACAAGCAGGATCGCGAGGACCGGGGGCTGGAGAACGGGGCCGTCATCGGGCTCGAGACCTGCAGCGACGACGGCTACCGGCGCTATGTCGACGGCTTGACGGTCATCGACTACCCGATGCCGCGCGGCGCGATCGCCGGCTATTACCCCGAACTCAACCCGCTGCTGCCGCTCGATTATTTCGACGAGATCAGCGGCACCCCGGCGGCCAA
>NZ_JABXXP010000460.1 GCF_013376155.1 Nguyenibacter vanlangensis | reverse complement strand
GGCCCCGCGGGCGCGCCTGGGAATGGCGGCCATGCCGCCGAAGGCGATGCGGGCGTCGGTGACGACCCCGTCCGCGTCCAGGGTCAGGGCGAAGGCGCCCAGCAGGGCCGAGATGTCCTGGTCGAACCGCTTGGAGATCTTGTAGGCGCGGAAGAGCGTGCGGGGACCGGGTGCGGGGATGGTCACGGCCTCGACGAACTCGCCCGGGGCGCGGTCCTGCTTGCCGTAGGACAGGAAATAATCCTCGAGCGGCAGGGTGCGGCGCACAGCGCCGCGCCGCAGATGCAGGGTGGCGCCGGCGGCGATGAAGACCGGCGGCCCGTCGCCGATCGGCGAGCCGTTGGCGATGTTGCCGCAGACCGTGGCGGCGTTGCGGACCTGGGTGGAGCCGATGCGGCGGATGACCTCTCCGGCGTCCGGCAGCAGGGCGGCGATGCTGTCGCGCGCGTCCTGATAGGTGACGGCGGCGCCGATCCTGAGCCCTTCGGCATCCTGCGTGATCGTGCGCAGGTCGGGCACGCGGCCGATGGCGACGATATGCGGCAGGTCGCGCAGGCCCTTGGTGACCCACAGCCCGACATCGGTCGCGCCGGCGACGATGGTGGCCTGCGGGTCGGTCAGCAGGGTTTCGGCCAGGGCGTCGGAATCGGCGGGAATGGTCACGCGCCCCGCCGGGCCGGCGAGCCGGACGCCGCGTCCGTCGGCCTGGGCCTCCAGGGCGGCCAGTCGGTCGGCGATGACCCCGGCCTGTGCGTCGAAATGATCGGCCCCCGCCTGCATCGCCTGCTTCATCGCGCGCACGATGGGGGCGTAGCCGGTGCAGCGGCACAGATTGCCCGCCAGCGCGTCGTCGATCGAACCGTCGTCGGCCGCCGCCCCCGGCGCCTTGCGGTGGGCGACCATCGACATGACGAAGCCGGGGGTGCAGAAGCCGCATTGCGAGCCGTGCTGCGCGACCATCGCCTGCTGCACAGGATGGAGCGTGCCGTCGGGCGCGCGCAGGTCCTCGACGGTGAAGAGCTGCGCGCCGTCCAGCATGCACACGAACTGGATGCACGCATTGAGCGCCCGCCAGACCAGGCGCCCTTCCTCGCGCCGGACGACCATCACGGTGCAGGCGCCGCAATCGCCCTCGTTGCAGCCTTCCTTGGTGCCGGTCAGGCCGCGCTGCTCGCGCAGCCAGTCCAGCACGGTCAGGGTCGGCGGGCAGTCGGGCAGGTCGTAGAGCCTGTCGCCCAGATAGAAGCGGATGGAATTGCGCATCATTCGGTTCCGTCGATCAGAATATGAGCCAGAATATGAGCGCTCTGGCCGCCCAGCCCCCCTCAAGGCAGACAACCGGAACACGGAGCGGGCGATGGACAGGCTGCCTGGGGACGCGCACGCCCGCGGCGGGGCGCGGAACAGGCATCTCCGGACAGGTCCCTGCCTCCCCCGAGGCAGACCCGCTCGGGCAATTTAGCGGGTCCGTCCCGCCTGGCAAAGAACAGTCTTGATTCCGGCCGTTGGGGCGGGTCCCTTCACTTCGGGCCGCCTGACTTCGGGCCGGCGGGATGGTCGCCGCTCGTCCGGTTCAGCCGGAGCTGGGCCGTGAGGTCGGGCGCGAAGCAGGGCCGCTCGACATAACGTCCGGCGCCCCGCACGGCGCGCAGGTCGCCATCGGTCCAGACCAGGCGGCCGCCGCTGATCGTATGGCGCGCCAGGCCCGTGACCTGCATCCCCTCGAACACGTTGTAATCGACGTTCTGATGATGGGTTCCGGCCGAGATCGTGCGGCTGGCCGCGTCGTCCCACAGCACCAGATCGGCGTCGGCGCCCGGAACGATCGCGCCCTTGCGCGGGTAGATGTTGAAGATCCGCGCGGTGTTGGCCGAGGTGACGGCCACGAATTCCTGCGGTGTCAGGCGCCCCGTGCGCACGCCGTGATGCCACAGGACGCTCATCCGGTCCTCGATCCCCGGCGTGCCGTTGGGGATGCGGGTGAAATCGTCGCGTCCCTGCAGTTTCTGGGGCGCGCAGAAGCAGCAATGGTCGGTGGCGGTGGTCTGGAGCTGTCCCGAGGCCAGGCCGGCCCAGAGCGCCTTCTGGTGGTGTTTCGGGCGGAAGGGCGGGCTCATGACGTGTCGGGCGGCGCCCAGCCAGTCGGGATCGGCGTAGACGCTGTCGTCGATCACCAGGTGCTGGGCCAGGACCTCGCCATAGACGCGCTGGCCGCGGGCGCGGGCGGCGGCGATCGCGGCGGTCGCGTCCTCGGTCGAGACATGGACGATGTAGACCGGGGCGCCGAGCAGGCCGGCGATGGCGATCACGCGCTGCGCGGCCTCGCCCTCGACCGCGGG
>NZ_JABXXP010000459.1 GCF_013376155.1 Nguyenibacter vanlangensis | reverse complement strand
GGCCGGACCTGCCCGCCGACCCGATCATCGTGCATCCCGACGTGCGGCGCATGCTGATGACGATGCGCGTCCATGCCGAGGGCTGCCGTGCGCTGGGCGTCTGGGTCGCCAACCGGCTGGATGCCGCCGAACACGCGGCGGACGCCCGCGCCCGCCGCGACGCCGAGGATTTCGTGGCGCTGATGACCCCGGTGGTCAAGGCCATGTTCACCGATTTCGCGGTCGAATCCGCCAATCTGGCGATGCAGGTCCATGGCGGCCACGGCTATATCCGCGACCACGGGATCGAACAATATGCGCGCGACGCCCGCATCACCCAGATCTATGAGGGCACGAACGGGATCCAGGCCCTGGACCTGGTCGGCCGCAAACTGCCCGCCCATGCCGGGCGCAGCCTGCGCGGCCTGTTCCACCCGATCGCGGATTTCATCGAAAATATCAGGGCCGATCCGGACATGGAAAAATTCGCGGCCGGGCTCGAGCGTGCCTTCGGCACCCTGCAACTGGCCACCCGCCACATCGCGACCCGGGGCCTGGCCGACCCCGAGGAAGCCGGGGCGGCCGCCGGCGACTATCTGCGGCTGACGGGGCTGGTCGCGCTGGCCTATCTCTGGGCCCGCGCGGCCCAAATCGCCATCGCGCGGCACGGCGCGGCCGGGCCGGACCAGACTTTCTACGCGGCCAAGCGCATCTCGGCCGAATTCTTCTTCGATCGCATCCTGCCCGATGCCACCGCCTGCTATCTCAAGATCAGGTCCGGCAAGGCATCGATGATGGCCATGCCCGAAACCGCCTTCTGATCCATAAGACGAACGGCCAGCAAGGATCCGCCGTTTCCATCATAGGATGAATTGGTCTAACGTCCGGAATCGCATGACGATTTGAACGATGAATTGAACGGCAACGACATTGGACAGGGGGCGACATGACCGATCCCGTGGAGGCCCCCGTAGAGGCCCCCGTAGAGGCCATGAACAGGCAACGCTGCTTCTCGCTGGCCGAATTGTGCCGGGAACTCGGCATCACGCCCCGCTCGCTGCGCTTTTACGAAGACAAGGGCCTGATCGCCCCGGCCAGGGCCGGAACCCGGCGCATCTATTCGATGCGCGACCGCGCGCGCGCCAAGCTGGTGGTCCGCGGCAAGCAGCTCGGCTTCACCCTGAAACAGATCAAGGACCTGCTGGACCTCTACGACGCCGATCCGCAGCACCGGGTGCAGAAGGTCGCCCTGCTGAAGGAAATCCAGAAGCGCATCAGGACATTGCACGAAATGAACGCCGCCATCGCCACCACCCTGGCCGACCTCGAAAACATCCAGCAATCCATCATCGAATCCTTCGGCCGGGAAGAAGCCGCCTGAGCCAGGTTGAACGGGACCTGCCCCTAATGCGCCGCGGCTTCCCTGGCGAACGCCTCGGCCGCCTCGGTCGCGATCCGCACGTCGTTCTCCTTCTTCATCCCCGCCACCCCGATCGCGCCGACGACCTCTTCGCCGACCTTCAGCGGCACGCCGCCGCGCAATACCATGAAGCCCGCGGTCACGAAGGCCACGCGTCCGTTGTCGGTGTTCTCCTCGGTTTCCTCCGACGGGCGTTGCAGCAATGCAGCGGTGCGCGCCTTGCCCAGCGCCAGGTCCGGACTGCCGGGCCGCACATGGTCGAAACGGTCGAACGCCATCAGGCTGCCCCCGCGATCGACGATCGCGATGGCGCAGGGCGCATGCAGGCGGGTGGCGCTGTCCATCGCGGCCTGCAGGGCGTAGTGCGCGCCGGCCCGATTCAGCGTGCCGACCATGTCGCTCAGCGGCGCGGCCCGCGCGGGGGCCATCCCCAGCCCGCCCCACAGCAGGATCCCCGCCATCATGCCCAGCCTGTACGACGCCATTCGGAATTTCCATCATCTGCCAAAGGGTTTTCAGGCTTTAGACCGGATTTTCCCCGATGTGGAATAATAATCCCGTAACCTGCCATGGCAGCTCCGTTTCCGTCACGATATCCGCTGATCCCGCGCCAAAGGGCCCGTCATCAGGGGGCCCGTCATCAGCAGGCCAAGCAGCGTCAGCGCCGCGACCAGCGCCCCGGCGATGAAGGTGCCGCGAAATCCCGTCTGGTCCCACAGGGCACCCGCCATCAGGCTGGCCCCCAGCAAGGCCAGCCCCGTCACCATGTCGAACAGGCCGAAGGCCGTGCCGCGCCGCTCGGGCGGCGCGGTATCGGCGACCAGCGCGGTCATCACGCCCTCGGTAAAGCCCAGATGCAGGCCCCACAGCGCGACGCCCAGCGCGGCACCGGCCAGCGTGCGCGACAGGGCCAGCCACAGATCGGCGGCGATCAGCAGCCCCAGCCCGACG
>NZ_JABXXP010000458.1 GCF_013376155.1 Nguyenibacter vanlangensis | reverse complement strand
CGCCGCCAGCCCCAGCGCGCACCCCAGCACCCCGGCCACGACGACCTGCAGGAACATGCCGGATCGTCCGCCGCCGCTCGTCCACGCGCCGGTGTCGCTCGCCTCGCTCATCGGGGTCATCTCCTCGCGCTTGCCGGTCGGGGGTGCATCGCACCCCCAGCCTGCGTCAATAGGTGAAATTGATCCGCCCGCCGACGAAGCGCGGCAGCCCCGGGATCACGCCATAGAACGTGGCCTGCGTGCCCGCCGACAGCCAATAGCGGCGATCGGTCAGGTTCTGGCCATAGACGGTGACCGACCAATGCTGCCGGGGGGCCGCGAAGGTCAGGAAGGAATTGACCAGGAAATAGGCCGGCGAGCGATAGATGCCCGTCTGGCCGATATATTGCGGCTGGGTCTGCCGCCCGCGATAGGAATAGTCCGCGTCGAAGATCATCCGGTAATCGCGGAAGACGGGCCACGTATAGGTCGCGGCCCCCGACAGCGTCAGGTTGGCCAGTCCCATGTTCACGCCGTCATAATTCGTGTTGATGGCCTGCCAGACGCCGGTCGCGGCGAAATGCGCCGTGGTGGCGCTGCGGTTCAGGCTCTGGAACTGCGAATAGACGCCGTTCTGGTAACCGAAATTCTGGGTCAGGACCAGGCCGCGGAACGGATGGGCCTCGGCATCGAACTCCGCGCCATAGATATACGAACGCGGCGCGTTGACATAGCCGCCCAGCACGCCATAGGGCGGAACCAGGATCGTCCCCAGCAATTGCTGGTCGCGATAATCATAGTAGAACCCGGCGGCATTGAAACGCAGGCGGCGATCGAACAGCATCGTCTTGAAACCGCCTTCATAGGTCAGGATCTGTTCCGGCTTGAACGGACGAAGCTGCGCCGCCTGCTGCGTGATGTTGGCCGAGAACCCGCCCGGCTTGAAGCCGCGGCTGACCATCACATAGCCCATGATGTTGCGGGTGAACTGGTACTGCGCGCCGACCCGGCCGCCGAACTGGTTGGTCAGCGCCCCGCTATTGCCGAAATTCGTCGGCGTGCCGATGACCGCGCCCGTGTTCAGGTTGTAGTTCGCGCTGGTGACGTTCAGCATCTGGCGGTCGTCGGATTCGTGCTCCAGCGCGCCGATGATGCGCAGCCTGGGCAGGATCCGATAGGAAAGCTGCACATACTGGTTGAAATTCTGCTGGTCCTGGCCATAGCGCGTCTCGTTCAGCGGCGTCGTGCCGGGACGGTCCGAGGAATCGTACCAGAAATTCTGCGCCATGCGCGACCGGCTGTAATACAGGCCGCCCTCCCAGTGGAAGCGCGCATTGGGGTCGATCGATTCCAGCCGCACCTCCTGCGAGAACACGTTCGTCTGGTTGTTGCGGAACATGTTGCCATAGGCCAGGATCGAATCCGTCTGGTTCGTCAGCTCGTGCTCGTCCACCATTTCATAGGCGCTGATGGTCGATAGCCGCCCCCACGCGAAATTCTTCGTATAGCGCGCATTCGCGCCCCAGAAGAGGTTGTCCTCGCGCGGCCTGGTATCGTTCGCGCTTATGCCCAGGATCTTCGCGAAGCGCGGATCCAGCCCCCACTCCGTCTCGTAAAGGTCCTGCGTCACCGGCACGTGGTACGAGTTGTACAGGTTGTGGCCCGACGCATATTCGGACTGGTCCGTCGTCCAGTGCCCGCCGATGATCAGGTTCGACGTGCTGTCGATGTCCCATTTCAGCTTGGCGCGCAAAGCCCCCAGGTCGGCATTGCCGAAACCCTGCCCCGCCGCATTGTGCTGGTAGCCGCCGCCGGTCAGGGACTGGCCGGACAGGCGCAGCGAGACGGACTGCGACACGGGGCCCGAGACATACCCCTCGACGCGGTTGCGGCCATAGCTGGCGATGTCCTCGGTCAGCCCGGCATGGAACCGGCGCGTGGGATCGGCGCTGTGGAAGTCGATCTCGCCGCCCGTCGTGGCCTGGCCGTGGGTATAGCCCGACGGCCCCGGTGCGATCGAAATATCGTCGAGGTCGAACATCATGCCAGTCGTCATGATCGAGACGGGCAGCGCAACCCCGTCCAGATAGGGCATGGTCGAGGGCGTGTTGTTCTGCGTGAAATCCGTCAGCCCCACGCCGCGCAGCGTGAAGTTCAGCGCGCCCGAGCCGAAGGACGGCTGGATGGTCAGGTTCGGGGCGACGCGCTGGATGTCGGTCATGGTGCGGATGTTGCGATTGAGCAGGTCCTGGCGCGAAATCACCGTTTCCGAATGCGCGTTGTGCTGGCCTGCGCCGGTCACGCCGTGACGCGCCGACACGGTCACGGCCTCGGCCTCGGCGCGCGGCGCCGGGACGGGTGTGCGGGCAGGTA
>NZ_JABXXP010000457.1 GCF_013376155.1 Nguyenibacter vanlangensis | reverse complement strand
CAGCAGCAGCCCGGCCAGGATCGCCGGCCCCAGCCAGACATGCGGGGCGATCCAGTGCCGTTCGCGCCGGCGGTCGGCGCGGCCGAGATTGAGCATCATCACCACGAAGACGAACAGCACCATGATCGCGCCGGCATAGAGGATGACCTCGAGCACCGCCGCGAAGGGCGCGCCCAGGCGGACGAACACCCCCGCCAGCGCCAGCAGCAGCACGACCAGGTAGAGCAGCGCGTGCACCGCGACCGTGCGGGTGATGGTCATGAGCGACGCCAGGGCCGCAACCAGCGCCATCGCTGCCAGGGATATGTCCACCGGACCGGTTCTTTCCTTTACCTATGGCATCAGGGCCTATGGCATCAGGGAATGCAGGTCGACCGGACGGGATTCGCGTTCGGCCAGGCCCTTGTCCTTGCCTGGAACGGCAACGCCGGACACGCGGTAGAAGTTGTAGCCGGGATATTTGCCGGGGCCGGAAATCAGCAGGTCGTCCTTTTCATAGACCAGGTTCGGGCGGACATATTCGCTCATCTCGAAATCGGGGGTGAGCTGGATGGCGTAGGTCGGGCAGGCTTCCTCGCAGAAGCCGCAGAAGATGCAGCGGGAGAAATTGATGCGGAAATGATCGGGATACCAGCGCCCGTCCTGTTCGGCCTTCTGCAGGCTGATGCAGTCCACCGGGCAGGCCACCGCGCATAATCCGCAGGCGACGCAGCGTTCCTGTCCGTCGGGGTCGCGCGAGAGGACGATCCGCCCGCGATAGCGCGGCGGCAGGGGCGGCTTGTTTTCCGGATAGCCGACCGTGACCCGGCGGCGGCCGATATGCAGGAAGGTGAGCCACAGGGTGCGGAGCGTGTCGAACATCGCATGTTCCCCTAGAGCATTTCCACTGAACACCGGTTCAGCGGAAATGCTCTATCTCGTTATTTTATCGAGCATCTTCACCCGTTCAAACGATTCCGTCCGAACGGGATCTGCTCTAACCGCCCGGCGCGCGCAGCAGCAGGACCGCGCCGGTCGCGACGATATTGAGCAGGGACAAAGGCAGCAGGATTTTCCAGCCCAGGGCCATCAACTGGTCGTAGCGCAGGCGCGGCAGGGCGGCGCGCAGCAGGACGAACAGCACCACCAGCGCCGCGACCTTGAGCGCGAACCACAGGCCGCCCGGCAGGAGCGGGCCCTGCCAGCCGCCCAGATAGAGCGTGGTGACGAGGGCCGAGACCAGCACGATGCCGGCATATTCGGCGAGGAAGAACATGCCGAACTTCATGCCCGAATATTCGGTGTGGAAGCCGGCGCCCAGTTCGTTCTCGCCTTCCGGCAGGTCGAAGGGCAGGCGGTGGGTCTCGGCGATGCCGGCCAGCATGAAGACCGCGCAGCCGAGGGCCTGGGGGATGACGAACCACAGGCCGGACTGCGCCAGCACGATGTCGCGGAGGCTGAAGGAGCGGGCCTGCATCACCACCCCCAGCAGGGAGAGGCCCATGAAGACTTCGTAGCTGATCATCTGCGCGGCCGCGCGCAGCCCGCCCAGCAGGGCGTATTTGCTGTTGGAGGCCCAGCCGGCCAGCACGACCGAATAGACCCCCATGCCCATCGCGGCCAGCACGAACAGCAGCCCGACATTCAGCGCGGACGCGATGCTCCACCACGCGGTGACGGGGATGACCGCGAAGGACAGCAGCACCGTCATCATGCCGATGGCGGGCGCCAGCACGAACACCGCGCGGTCGGCGAAGGGGGGGATCCAGTCCTGCTTGAAGAGGATCTTGATCCCGTCGGCGACGGCCTGGAGCATGCCGCCCGGCCCCACGCGGTTGGGGCCGTAGCGGTCCTGCCAAACGCCCAGCAGCCGGCGTTCGACCCAGGTGAGCGCGGTGGCCAGCCCGAGCAGGGCGGCCAGGGTGACGGCGATCATGAGCGGCATCGGGACCGTCATTGCCCCTGCCCTGCCGGCGCGACGTCCACCCAGACCGGCAGGGAGAAGGAACGGTCCAGGTCATGGGCGGGGTAGAGCGCGAGGCCGGCCGGGATGGCGGCGTCGCAGGTCACGGGCAGGCTGACCGGGCGGCCCATCAGGGTGATGGTGGCCCCCGTTACGGTTGTCTGGGTCACGGTTGTTTCGGTTGCGGTTGCCTGGGTGGCGGTTGTCTGGGTCGCGGTTGTCTCGGTGGCGGGCCAGCCGGGGGCGACGCGCAGGGTGGGCGGTTCGATGCGGGCGGCGATCGGGGGGGACAGGGTGCTGAGTTCCTCGGTCCCGAAGAGGCGGGCCTGGGGGAGCAGCAGCACCTGGCCGGGCCGGGGCGCGAAGCGAGGGGGAATGTCGGTATGCCAGGCGCGGGCCGGCGGGGTGCCG
>NZ_JABXXP010000456.1 GCF_013376155.1 Nguyenibacter vanlangensis | reverse complement strand
ATCGCGCTGCGCGGCGGTGGCGAAGCCGCCCAGGACATGGCGGCGGACAGGATGTGCCGGCGCCATGGGCCCTGTCCCGCTCATGCGCGTCCCGCTCATGCGCGCCGCGCGGGCAGCAGCGCGCGCATCTCGAACATGGAAATCGCCGGCACCACGCGGATGGTCAGCAGAAAGCCGGTGGCGAACAGCCCCACCGTGCCGGCGAACAGGGTCCAGTCCCACAGGGTCGGGTGGTAATAGCCCCACGACGACGGCAGCGGCCCGATGCGCGGGATCTGGATGACGATGCCGTACCGTTCCAGCCACATCCCGACCACCGCGCCCAGCGAGACGACCAGCACGGTCGGGATCGTCCGCCGCGCCGCGCGCCACCAGTAAAGCTGCGGCAACAGGCAGTTCAGCACGATGGTCGCCCAGTACACGCCGGAATCGAAGCCGAAGAGACGCTCGTGGAACATGCGCAGCTCGGTCGCGTCCTGCGCGTAATAGACGGTAAAGATCTCGACCAGATAGGCATAGCTGACGCACAGGCTGGCGGTCAGGGTCAGGCGGCACAGCACGTCGATATGGCGCGCGGTGATATAGGCGTGGAAACGCCAGATCCGCCGCAGCGGGATGACCAGCAGCAGCACGGCGGCAAAACCCGACAGCACCGCCCCGAAGACGAAGAAGGGCGGATAGAAGCTGGCATGCCAGCCCGCCGCCTCGCCGCCTGCGAAATCCAGCCCGACCACGCTGTGGACCGAACAGACCAGCGGCGCCATCACCGCGGCCATCACGGCATAGGTGGCGCGGAAATGCCGCCATTGCCGGCCGTCGCCGCGAAAGCCCAGCGCCGCGATGCCATACAGGATCCGCGTCCGCCGCCCCGCGGCCCGGTCGCGCAAGGTCGCCAGGTCCGGCAGCAGCCCGAACAGCCAGAACAGCGCCGACGCGACGACATAGGTCAGGATGGCGATGAAGTCCCACATCAGCGGACTTTTGAAATTCGGCCACAGATCCATGGTGTTCGGATACGGGAACAGCCAGTAGAAATACCATGGCCGCCCCAGGTGCAGGATCGGATACAGCGCGGCGCACAGCGCGCTGAACAGGGTCATCGTCTCGGCGATGCGGTTGATTGCGGTGCGCCATTCCACCCGCACCAGAAAGAAGAACGCCGAAATGAACGTGCCGCCGCTGGCGATCCCGATCCACCAGACATAGGAAAGAATGTCGAAACCCCAGACATTGGGCCAGTTGTTCCCCCAGATCCGGATGCCCAGATAGAACAGCCGCCCCACCGCGACCGCCATTCCCGCCAGCAGGGCCAGCGCGGGCACGAAGGCCGCCCACCACCAGCGATAGGACGCGCCGCCCAGCGGCACGGCGCAGACCGCGTCGGTCATCGTGGTCGCGGTCTGGCCCGGGGCCACCAGCGGCGCCTTGCCTGTGCCGGTCATGTGCCGATCTCCGGGTTGGGATTGCGGATTCGCGCCTCATAGGTCACCCGCGGCCGCGTGTTGTGCTCGGGCAGCAGCACGTAATCCAGCGGGCTGCGCTTGCGCCGCGCCACGTCGGATGCCGGGTCGTTCAGGTCGCCGAAGGTGAAGGCCCGGGTCGGGCAGGCGGCCTGGCAGGCGGTGGTGACCTGCTCGGGGGTGCCGTCGATATCGTGCGCGATCCGGGCCTGCGCGATCCGCTGGATGCAGAACGTGCATTTCTCCATCACCCCCCGGGCGCGAACGGTCACGTCGGGATTGCGCGATTCCGCGGGTCGCGGTTCTGCGGCGGCATAGGCGCCGTAATTGAAGCGCCGCACGCGATAAGGGCAGTTATTGGAACAGAAGCGTGTGCCGGCACAGCGATTATAGACCATGACGTTCAGGCCCTCCTGATCGTGCATGGTCGCGCCGAACGGGCAGACGACCTCGCACGGCGCCTGCTCGCACTGCATGCACAGCACCGGCTGCCGGCGGATGTCGGGCGCGTCCTCCGGCCCGTCGAAATAATGATCGATGCGCAGCCAGTGCATTTCGCGCTGATGCAGCACGGCATCCTTGCCGACCGCCGGCACGTTGTTTTCCGCGCCGCAGGCGGCGACGCACGCATTGCAGCCGATGCAGGCATTCAGGTCGATGCTCATCCCCCAGGCGGTCTGCCCGCCGGGCGGCAGCCGGTACAGTTCGGGACCGACGGCGTCCCCTTTCAGGAAATCGGGACGGGCCAGGAATTCGGCCAGCGTGCCCTGGCGCGCGATGTCTCCGGCGGCGGCATCCATGACGTCGTGGTGATCGGTGCTGGCGATCGCGACCTGCCGGCCGGTCGGGCGCAACGTGACGGCGGCGCCCTCGGCCGGGCGCAACGGATAGGTG
>NZ_JABXXP010000455.1 GCF_013376155.1 Nguyenibacter vanlangensis | reverse complement strand
CATCGGCGTGGACCGGTTCGGCCAGCCGGCGCCCTGGCCCGCATTGCGGACGATCGCGGCGCATGAGGGCCTGTTCCTGATGGATGACTGCGCCCAATCCTTCGGCGGCGCGCTGTCCGGCCGCAAGCTGGGGCGCGAGGCCACGGCCACCACCCTGTCCTTCTTCCCCTCCAAGCCGCTGGGCGCCTATGGCGATGGCGGCGCGATCCTGACCGACGATCCCGACAGGGCCGAACTCTACCGCTCGCTGCGCACCCACGGCGAGGGCCGCACGCGCTACGAGGTCCTGCGCACCGGCATGAACGGCCGGCTGGACACGCTGCAGGCGGCGGTGCTGCTGGCCAAGCTGGAAGGATTCGACGCCGAACTCGCCCGGCGCGAGGCGATCGCCCGGGCTTACGATGCCGGGCTCGCCGGCCATGTCGCGATTCCCGCCCGGGTGCCCGATTCCGCCAGCGCCTGGGCGGTTTATGCCGTCCTGACCGAGGATACCCGGGCCCGCGAGGCGCTGCAGGCGCGCCTGCAGGGGCACGGCGTGCCCTCGGCGATCTATTATCCCCGCCCGCTGCACCTACAGCCCGCATACCAGCCCCACCATGACGGCGCGCGCCTGCCGGTTGCCGAAGACCTGGCATCCCGTATCCTCGCCCTGCCTATCCATCCCGAACTGACGGACGGCGAGGTCGCGCGGGTCATCGCGGCGGTGCAGGGCCAAGGTTGAAGGAATCAGGGTTGAACGAGCAGGATCGAGGGACATGAAACGGGAAACCGCGCTGCTGCTGGGGTTCTTCGCGATCACCGTCGGCACCGCCGCCGTCTTGTGGTCGTTCGCCCTGCCGAATTTCCGCCCGCTGGCCATCCCGCGCATGACGGCCGGCACCATCAGCGTCGGGCCGATGCACACCACGCACGGCCTGTCCGCCGCCGATCTCGCCACGCTGAACGACTGGCTGGCCCGCCATCACGGCGGCTGGGGTCCGCTGGGCCAGACCCCGCCATCCTCGGGCGACGCGACGCTCGACCTCGTGGCCGATCGCCCCGCCGGCCCGGACGGCAAGCCGGTGCCCTACCGCATCACCCTGTGGACGGGAATCAGCGCCGCCGACTGGAACGACACGCTCTTCGTCGAGGACCGGCCCGGCGCCGTGATCCGCGTCCGGCAGGTCTCCGACGCCGATTTCGCCATCCTGCGGCACCTGGTGGACCGCTATCCCTACGAACGAAGCGCTTTTCCATGATCCCCTTCTCATGATCCAGGTTCCGGCCGGCACACAGGCGCTGCTCTTCGATTGCGACGGCACGCTGGTCGATTCCCTGCCGCTCTACCTGCAGGGATGGCTGCGCGCCTTCGAAACGGCGGCCGGCCACGTGCTGGCGCCCGAATGGTTCCACGGGCGCGGCGGCCTGTCCGAACAGATGGTCCTGGACCTGCTCGAGGCCGAGCTGGGCCGGACGCTGGACCGGCCGGCCATCGTCGGCGCGGCCCGGCAGGCGGTGCTGGAGATCCTGCCCGATTTGCGCGAAATCGGCATCGTCGCCGACCTGGCCCGGCGCTATCGCGCCGCGCTGCCCATGGCGGTCGCGTCCAGCGGCTCGCGGCAGATCGTCGTCGCGTCGCTCACCCATACCGGCCTGCTGCCGCTCTTCGACACGGTGGTGACGGTGGATGACGTCCGCCGCCCCAAGCCCGCTCCCGATCTGTTTCTCGAGGCCGCGCGCAGGCTGAACGTCCCTCCGGCCGGCTGCCTGGTGCTCGAGGACAGCACCGAAGGCCTGGCCGCGGCCGATGCCGCCGGCATGCGCGCGGTGGATGTCCGGCCCTACATCATGTCGTCCGGCCGCCCTCACGCCTCATCGCAAGCCTGATCGCGCGGCGGGTCGCCCGGCTGGTCGCCTGGCTGATCATCGGGCGGGCCCAGCCGGTCCGTTTCGTCCAGGGGCGGGGTGGCGTGGTCCATCACCGCCAGCAGCGCCGCCGTCAGCGGCGAGGCCAGGATCAGCCCAGGCAGGCCCAGGATCGTCCCGAACACGGTCTGCGACAGGATGGTCAGGCCCGGCGGCATCTGCACCGCATGCCGCTGGATCAGCGGCGCCATCACATTGCCCTCGAAGAACTGG
This sequence comes from Nguyenibacter vanlangensis, assembly GCF_013376155.1. Lineage (GTDB taxonomy): Bacteria > Pseudomonadota > Alphaproteobacteria > Acetobacterales > Acetobacteraceae > Gluconacetobacter > Gluconacetobacter vanlangensis. The sequence continues at coordinate 239 of NZ_JABXXP010000455.1, read as the reverse complement.
ATCGCCGCATACAGCGCCAGCACCAGCAGCCCCTCGCGCGTACCCTGCGACAGCCCGACCAGCACCGCCGGCACCGCGCCGACGAAGGCGCCGATATAGGGGATGAAATTCGCCATCCCGGCCACCACCCCCAGCGCCAGGGCCAGCGGCACGCCGATGCACCACAGCCCCAGCCCGGACAGGATGCCCACCACCGCCATGTCCAGCGCCTGACCCGCCGTCCAGGCCCACAGGGTGCG
>NZ_JABXXP010000454.1 GCF_013376155.1 Nguyenibacter vanlangensis | reverse complement strand
AGATCGAGGCCGCGTTCCGCGCGGGGGCGACCGCCATCGTGCCGGCGGTCGAGAACGGCTATGCGATGGGCGAGGACCTGTCGCTGCTGGCGCAATTTCGCGCCCGGGGCGCGCGCTACATGACGCTGACCCATAACGGGCACAATGCACTGGCGGATTCCGCCCGGCCGATGGCCGCGCTGGGCGACGGCGAAACCCGCCATGGCGGGCTGTCGGGCCTGGGGCGCGAGGCGATCGCCGAGATGAACCGGCTGGGCCTGATGGTCGACGTGTCGCACGCCGCGCGCAGCACCATGATGCAGGCGGTGCGCCTGTCACGCAGCCCCGTGCTGGCCACCCATTCCTGCGCGCGGGCGCTGTGCGACCATCCGCGCAACCTGGATGACGAGCAACTGGACGCGCTGCGCGATTGCGACGGGGTGGTGCATGTCACCGCGGTCGACGCCTTTCTGCGCCCGCGCGCGGTCCGGCAGGCGCGCGCGGTCGGCGTCGCGGATTTCGTCGATCACATCGACCATATCGTCCGGCGCATCGGGGTGCGGCACGTCGGCATATCCTCGGATTTCGACGGCGGCGGCATGATCGCGGGATGGCGCGACGCCGCGGAGTCCCCCGCCCTGACGGCCGAGCTGCTGCGCCGCGGCTATGACGCGGCGCAGATCGCCGCGATCTGGGGCGGCAATTTCCTGCGCGTGCTGCGCGCGGCCGAGGCGGTGGCCCAGATTGGAGCTGGGGCCGGAACTGGAGCTGGAACTGGAGCTGGAACTGGACATGAGGCCGGCACCGAATATGGGCCCGGGACCGTCGCCGGAACCGGGGCCTGACCCCCGGCTGGTCGTGGCGGGCCCGAGCGTCTATACCCCGGACGACCCTTTTTTCCTTTTCTGCAGACAGGACGACCATGACCGCCACGGATTACAAAGTACGGGACATCGCGCTTGCCGCGTGGGGCCGCAAGGAGATCGCGATCGCCGAGGGCGAGATGCCCGGCCTGATGGCGCTGCGCGAGGAATTCGGCGCCAGCAGGCCGCTGGCCGGCGCGCGCATCGCCGGCTGCCTGCACATGACGATCCAGACCGCGGTGCTGATCGAGACGCTGACCGCGCTGGGCGCCACCGTGCGCTGGTCGTCGTGCAACATCTTTTCGACCCAGGACCATGCCGCCGCCGCGATCGCCGCGACGGGCGTGCCCGTCTTTGCCTGGAAGGGCCTGTCCGAAGAGGAATTCTGGTGGTGCATCGAGCAGACCATCACGGGGCCGGACGGCTGGACGCCGAACATGATCCTGGATGACGGCGGCGACCTGACCGTGCTGATGCACGACAAATATCCCGAGATGCTGAAGGACGTGCGCGGCCTGTCCGAGGAGACGACGACCGGGGTGCACCGGCTGTGGGAGATGGCGAAGAAGGGCACGCTGGCCGTGCCGGCGATCAACGTCAATGACAGCGTCACCAAGTCGAAGTTCGACAATCTGTACGGCTGCCGCGAAAGCCTGGTGGACGCGATCCGCCGCGGCACCGACGTGATGATGGCCGGCAAGATCGCCGTGGTCGCCGGCTATGGCGACGTGGGCAAGGGATCGGCCGCGTCGCTGCGCAATGCCGGCTGCCGCGTGCTGGTGACCGAGGTCGATCCGATCTGCGCCCTGCAGGCGGCGATGGAGGGCTATGAGGTCGTGACGATGGAAAACGCCGCCCCGCGCGGCGACATCTTCGTCACCTGCACCGGCAATGTCGACATCATCACCATCGACCATATGCGCGCGATGAAGCACCGCGCCATCGTCTGCAATATCGGGCATTTCGATTCCGAAATCCAGATCGACGCGCTGCGCAACTTCCCGTGGGACAACATCAAGCCGCAGGTCGACGAGGTCGTCTTCCCCGACGGCAAGCGCCTGATCGTGCTGTCCGAGGGCCGGTTGGTGAATCTGGGCAATGCGACCGGCCATCCGTCCTTCGTGATGTCGGCGTCCTTCACCAACCAGACCCTGGCGCAGATCGAGCTGTGGACCGCGCCGGCCGGAACGTACGAGCGCAAGGTCTATACCCTGCCCAAGCACCTGGACGAGAAGGTCGCCGCCCTGCATCTGGCCAAGGTCGGCGCCGAGCTGAGCCGGATGAGCGAGAAACAGGCCGAGTATATCGGCGTTCCGGTCAACGGGCCGTTCAAGAACGACCTGTATCGGTACTGATCCCTTCCCGGCCCGGCGTCCGGCATGGATGCCGGGCGCCTTCCGCCCACGGAGTTTTCCGACCATGAGCATCCTGGGTTCGATCCTTTCGACGATCTTCGGCCATGCGGCGTCGCCGACGCCCGCGGCCACGCCCGCCACGCCTGCCCCCGACGCCGCGG
>NZ_JABXXP010000453.1 GCF_013376155.1 Nguyenibacter vanlangensis | reverse complement strand
GATACCGCCGGCCGCGCGTCCGATCGTCTGCGCCGTTATTCGGCGGCGGTGCGCATCTCGGGTTCGGTCCGGGCCGCCGCCCCCGACAGGACCGCGACCGCGGCCGGGTTCATGCTGTCGATCATCGTCGTCGGCATCAGGATCGTCGCACCGCGTTCCTTGGTCGTTTCATAGATGATATTCATCGCCCGCAATTGCAGGGCCGCCGGATGGCCGGCATAGGTTTCGGCCGCGTCGACGAAACGGGCCGCCACCTCGGCCTCGGCCGAGCCCAGGATGATGCGGGCCTGTTTCTCCCGCTCGGCCTGGGCCTGGCGCGACATCGCGTCCTGCAGCGCCACGGGAATGGCGACGTCGCGGATTTCGACCGACATGACATCGATCCCCCAAGCCGTGATCTTGCCGGCGATTTCGGCGCGCAATTGTTCGTTCGAGGATCGCCGGTCCGACAGCAGCGTGGCCAGCATGGACGAGCCGATCATCTCGCGCAGCGAGGTCTGGGCGATCCGGTCTATCGCCTCGCGGTAATTGGTGATGCGCAGCGCCGCGGCCTCGGAATCGCGGACATGCCAGAAGATCACGGCATCGACATTCACCGGCACGGTGTCGCGCGTCAGTGCCTGCTCGGCGTTGAAACCCGTCGTCTGGATGCGTTCGTCGATGATCGCGACGATGCGGTCGATCACCGGGATGATCATGAACAGGCTAGGCCCGTGGACGCCCTGCAGGCGCCCCATCCGCAGCACGACGAATTTCTGCCAGACATTGGCCATCCGCAGCGACAGGAAGATCCATAGCGACAGGACGAGGAACGGCAGAGCCCACCACGGATGGATGGGCGCGCCCTCGGGACCCAGCAGGCCACCGGCCCAGATGCCCAGCAGCAGCAGCAGCCCCGACAAGACGAGTGTAATCGCATTCATGACCCGGTCTCCTGTGTCCGTCCTGTCATGACGGCCGATCCCGCGCCGAACGGTCCTGCCCGGCGTCCCGGGACGGTCGGTGACGTTGGCACGCAGCCGGGGGGCTTCAAGCCCCACCGGCGCGGTGGGCGCGCAGAAAGAGGGCCATGTCAAGACAGGATTTGACTTGTGCCGCCGCCCGCCCGCATCATGCGCGCGGAGACCGAGGCCTGCCCGCTGCGGCGTGTGGGCCCTTTGGTGTTTCCGCAGACGAACGATCCGGAACACAACCATCACAACAAGGCCTGGCTTTCGATGATTCCCGCCCTGATGCCCACCTACAACCGTGCCGACCTCGCATTCGAGCGGGGCGAAGGCTGCTGGCTGTACGCGGCGGACGGGCGACGATTCCTGGATCTGGGCGCGGGGATCGCGACCTCGTCGCTGGGGCATGGCCACCCGCATCTGGTCGCGGCGGTGGCCGACCAGGCCGCGCGGGTGATGCATGTGTCGAACCTGTACCGGGTGCCCCAGGCCGAGCGGCTGGCCGAACGGCTGGTCGCCGCCAGCTTCGCCGACAGCGTCTTCTTCTGCAATTCGGGCGCCGAGGCGAACGAGGGCATGGTGAAGATGATCCGCCGCGCCCAGGCCTTCGGCGGCCACCCCGAGCGCAACCGCGTCATCTGCTTCAACGGCGCCTTCCACGGGCGGACGCTGGCGATGCTGGCGGCGACCGGCAACCCTAAATACCTCGAAGGGTTCGGCCCGCAGGTCGAGGGCTTCGACCATGTGCCGATGAACAACATGAACGCCGTACGCGCCGCGATCACGGCCGAGACCGCCGGCATTATGATCGAGCCGGTGCAGGGCGAAAGCGGCGTCAACGTCGCCGATCCGCGCTTCCTGCAGGAATTGCGCGCGGCCTGCGACGAGTTCGGCCTGTTTCTGGGCATGGACGAGGTCCAGTCCGGCATGGGCCGGACCGGCCGGCTGTTCGCCCATGAATGGTCGGGCGTGACCCCGGACGTGATGTCCACCGCCAAGGGGATCGCCGGCGGCTTTCCGATGGGCGCCATCCTGGCGACCGAGGCGTTGGCCCGTCACCTGACGCCCGGCTCGCACGGCACGACGTTCGGCGGCAACCCCCTGGCCTGCACGGCGGCGAACGCGGTGCTGGACGTAGTGCTGGCCCCCGGATTTCTGCAGGAGGTGCAGGCACGCGGTGCGCAACTGGCCGGCCGGCTGGATGGGTTGATCACCGAATTCCCCGACCTGTTCGCCGAGCGGCGGGGGATCGGGCTGATGCTGGGGTTGCGCTGCGTGGTGCCGGTCGGGCTGATGCAGGAAGCGGCAGTGCACGAGGGCGTGCTGAGCGTGACGGCGGGCGACAACGTGCTGCGCCTGGTGCCGCCGCTGGTGCTGACCGAGGACGATTGCGCCGAGGCCGGCCAGCGCCT
>NZ_JABXXP010000452.1 GCF_013376155.1 Nguyenibacter vanlangensis | reverse complement strand
CGCGGCGATCAGCGCGTCCTCGTCCACCAGGCTGCCGCGCGCGGCATTGACGAAGATCGCCCCCTTCGGCAGCAGCGCCAGGGTCTCGGCGGTGATGACCGCCGCCGCCGCCGCGCCGCCGGGCATGTGCAGGCTCAGAATGTCGCAATGCGGCAGCATCTCGCGCATGTCGGCGAAATAGGTGGCACCCGCTTCCAGCTCCGGCGCCAGCCGCCGGCGGTTGGAATACAGGATCTTCATGTCGAATCCGCGCGCCCGCTGCGCCACGGCCCGGCCGATCCGCCCCATGCCGACAATGCCCAGCGTCTTGCCCGTGACGCGCACCCCCAGCATCTCCTCCATGCCGAAGGACCGGCCCCATCCCGCCTGCATGACGCCCAGATATTCCGCCCCGCGCCGCGCCGCCGCCAGGATCAGCATCATCGTCAGGTCGGCATTGCAATCGGTCAGCACGTCGGGGGTATAGGTCAGCGCCAGGCCCCGCGCGGCGATGGCGGAAATGTCCAGATGGTCGGTGCCGACACTGATGGTGGCGATCACCCGCACGCTGTCCGGCAGCGCCGCGACCGTTTCGGCCGTCACCGGCGTGCCGGTGGTCACCATCACCGCATCCGGACGGAACGCCTGCGCCAGCGCCACCAGTTCGGTCGGCGTCAGCTTGTGGCCGGGCGGCGGCGGCGCGTCGTAATCGCGGGCGATCCGCGCGGCCACGGCGGCGGGCAGGCGCTGGGAATGGATCAGGCGCGGACGAATCGCGGACATGGCGGGGCCTCTCTGGTCGGACGATGCCGGCTTGTCAGGCTCCGACACGTGTCCATCTCAGGATCGAATCATTGCCCTGTCCTGTCCAGACGCGCCAGCCGGCCGGGATCGGAGCATCAGTCGGGATCGGAACCTCGGGGAGACGCCGCATGACCAGCCAGGATTCGGGCCAGGATTCGGGGGACGGCGCCATGGCGGTCACGCCGGACCTGATGATCCGCGCCTATTCGGTCGGCCTGTTTCCCATGGCGCCCGATGCCGGGACCGACCATCTGGACTGGTACGATCCGCAGATGCGCGGCATCCTGCCGCTCGATGGGTTCCACGCGCCGCGCCGCCTGGTCCGCACCGTCCTGTCCGGCCAGTTCGACATCGTCGCCGACCGCGATTTCGAGGCGACGATCCGCGCCTGCGCCGCCCCGGCGCCGGGGCGCGAGACCACCTGGATCAACGACCGGATCATCGGCCTGTTCTGCGAACTGCATGCGCGCGGCCACGCCCATTCGGTCGAAACCTGGCAGGACGGCAGGCTGGTCGGCGGGCTGTACGGGGTCGCCATCGGCGGCGCCTTCTTCGGCGAAAGCATGTTCAGCCGCGCCCGCGACGCCTCCAAGGCGGCGCTGCTCTCGCTGGCGGCGCGGCTGCGCCTGGGCGGCTTCACCCTGCTGGACACCCAGTTCGGCACCAGCCATCTGGCCCAGTTCGGCGGGATCGAAATACCCGCCCGGCGCTACAAGCGGCGCCTGGCCCGGGCCCTGTCCGTACCCGCCCGCTGGCCCGACGACCGGGCCGCCGGCACCGCCGGCGCGATTCGCGAAGAAATGGCCGCCCTGCGCGGCGCATTTCGCACCTCGGACGGAAGCGGATAGACTCCCCGACGGCTGAAATACGGACAGACCGGAAAGAAGGAAACGCCGATGATCAACCTGATGCCGCGCCGCGCCGCCGGACGGCCCGGAATGATGGCCGGGGCGCTGCTCCTCGTGGGAATCGGGGCGGGAGTCGGGGCCGGAATCGCGCGGGCGGACGCCCAGCCCGCGCCCGATTCCGCTCATGCCCCAACTCATCCCCCCTTGGCGCCGACCCGCGACGTGCAGGTCGCCTACAGCGTCCAGCCCGAAGGCGCGCCCGCGCCCAAAACCATCCAGGTCTGGTTCGCCGCCAATGGCGGCCTGATGCGCATCGACAGTCCCGAAGGCATGGGCGCGACCATCCTCGACCGCGTCGCCCGCCAGGTGACGATCGTGCTGAACCGGCAGAAGGTCTATACGCGGCTGGACGCCGGCTCCGACATCCGCAATCCGTTCCTGCTGGACCTGTCCATGCAATATACCCGCAAGGGCGACACACGCGTCGCGGACGTCGATTGCACCGAATGGGCCATCGTCTCCGGCCGCGGCTCGGCGACCGCCTGCGTCACCGCCGACGGCGTCATCCTGCGCGAGGACGGGGTGGATGCCGAAGGCATGAAGGGGCGGCTGGTGGCCACCCGCGTCACCTACGCTCCCATCCCCGCCGGCACGTTCCAGCCGCCCGAGGGCTATCAGATGGTCACGCGGCATCGCGTCGCCCCAGGACCCGGGGGGACGGGGTCCGG
>NZ_JABXXP010000451.1 GCF_013376155.1 Nguyenibacter vanlangensis | reverse complement strand
GGCGCACCTGCGCCAGCGCGTCGCCGACGACCGGCAGGCCCGCCAGGTCCGACAGGCACAGCAGGCCGGCGCGCAGCCCGTCATCCAGATCGTGGGCGTGATAGGCGATATCGTCCGCCATGGCGGCGATCTGCGCCTCGACCGGCGCGTAGCATCCCAGGTCCAGCCCCAGCATCCCGGCATAGCGGGCGACATAGCCGGTGGGATGATCGACCGGCCCGTTATGCTTGATCAGCCCCTCCAGCGTCTCCCAGGTCAGGTTCAGCCCGTCGAAGCCGAAATAGCGGCGCTCCAGCTTGGTCACCTGGCGCAGGGTCTGGGTATTGTGGTCGAAGCCGCCCCACTCGCCCATCGCGGCGGCCAGCGCGTCCTCGCCGGCATGGCCGAACGGGGTGTGGCCCAGATCGTGCGCCAGCGCCAGGGTTTCGGTCAGGTCCTCGTCCACGCGCAGATTGCGGGCGATGGAGCGGGCGATCTGCGCGACCTCCAGCGAATGGGTCAGGCGCGTGCGGAAGAAATCCCCCTGATGGTTGACGAAGACCTGGGTCTTGTATTGCAGCGTGCGGAACCCGGCGGAATGCAGGATGCGGTCGCGGTCGCGCTGCCACGGGGTGCGGCTGGGCGATTCGGCTTCGGGATGGAGCCTGCCGCGCGCGGTGGCGGTCTGGACAGCATAGGGGGCGATGCTCATATTGGTCTCAATCCCGCATGGGCGGCGTGCCCGACCGCCGGACGGGCCGGTCGCGCCTCCTGTGTCGATACCCTGCCCCGCGCCGCAAGACCAGTGCGCCCGGCTAGTGCCCGGCTAGTGCTACGACCCTGGCGCGCCACCTTGGCGCGCCACACGATGATGGTGAACCCGATGGACATGACGCACCCCGACTCCCGGCCGGACGCCGGCTTCCGCGTTTCCCCCCAGGCCGTCGCCCGGCTCGAGGAAATCGTGGCCGCACAGCCGGCGGCGGGCGCGGTGGAGCAGGACACAGGCACCCCCGGCTTGCGCGTCAGCGTGCTGGCCGGGGGCTGCAACGGGTTTCAGTACCAGTTCGCGCTCGACGACGCGGTGCGCGCCGACGATACGGTCATTCCGGCCGGCCGGACGCGCGTCCTGGTCGATTCCGCCAGCCTGGACCTGCTGGCGGGGGCCGAACTGCATTTCACCGACGCGCTGATGGGCGCGCATTTCACGGTCCGCAATCCCAACGCCACCTCGTCCTGCGGCTGCGGCACCAGCTTCTCCATCGACTGATCCGCCGATCCCCTCATGAAAATCGCAAGCTGGAACGTCAATTCCGTTCGCCAGCGCCAAAGCCATGTCCTGGACTGGCTGGCGCTGGAAAAGCCCGACCTGCTGGGATTGCAGGAAATCAAGTGCGAGGACGGCGCCTTCCCCGCCGACGCATTCCGCGACGCGGGATACGAATCGGTGGTGGTGGGGCAGAAAAGCTATAACGGGGTCGCCATCCTGTCCCGGGTGCCGTTTTCCGTCACCGCCCGCGCCCTGCCCTTCCTGGCGGACGACATGCCGCAGGCCCGCTATGTCGAAATCGAGGCCGAGGGCCTGACCTTCGGCAATCTGTATCTTCCGAATGGCAATTCGGGCGGCAGCGCGGGGTACGAGGCCAAGCTGGCCTTCATGGAGGCCCTGGCCCTGCACGCCCAGTCCCTGCTGGCGGCGGGGCGCGATGTCATCCTGGCCGGCGATTACAATGTCTGCCCCACCGACGAGGACTGCGCCCCCGGCGCCCTGCCGCCCACCGACGCGCTGCTGCGCCCGGAAACCCGCGCGGCCTTCCGCCGGCTGGTCTGGCTGGGCCTGACCGACGCGGTGCGGGCGCTGCATCCGCACGGGCGCTATTACACGTTCTGGGACTATCAGGCCGGGGCCTGGCCGCGCGATTGCGGGCTCAGGATCGACCACGCGCTGCTGTCGCCCCGCATCGCCGAACGGCTGCTCAGCGCCCAGCCCGACCGGGATGAGCGCGGGCGCGCTCAGCCCTCGGATCACGTGCCGCTGGTGGTCACCCTGGCCGCCCCCTGAAGGGCCGCCTTGCGCAAAAACGCGCAAAAAAGCGGGGCCGGGTTCCCCCGGCCCCAATCCCTCGACCCCAATCCCCTTGACCCGGCCCCTTGACCGAACCCTGGAACCGTCAGCGCCAGCCGGGACGCACCCAGACCCAGCGCGGACCACGCCGCATCCAATGGCCCCCTCCCCAGGCGCCGCGCGCGCCATAGCGCACATAGCGGCCCGGCACCCAGACATAGCTGCCATTGATCCAGTCCCAGCCTCCGCGGCGCCAGACCCACTCCGGACCACGGGGCGGCGGTATGATTTCGGCGCGCGGCGGCGGCAGCGGCGGCG
>NZ_JABXXP010000450.1 GCF_013376155.1 Nguyenibacter vanlangensis | reverse complement strand
GGATGGACCGCCGCTATCTGCGCCGCATCGCCGAACACCATCATGGCGGCCCGGTGGGGGTGGACACCCTCGCCGCCGCCCTGGCCGAGGCCCGCGACACGCTGGAAGACGTCGTCGAACCCTATCTGATCCAGGAAGGGCGGGTGCTGCGCACCCCCCGCGGCCGCATGCTGGGCGAACGTGGCTGGCGGCATCTGGGCCTGGTCCCGCCGCCCCGCCAGCCGGGCCAGGGCGATCTGCTGCACGGGGGGGATCCGCTCCGGGGGGATGGCCCGCCGGAGGACGGGGCATGATGCACAGCATCCCGTTCCGCATTTATTATGAAGACACGGATGCGGGCGGCGTCGTCTATCACGCCCGCTACCTGGCGCTGGCCGAACGCGCCCGGACCGAGGCGATTCGCAGCCTTGGCCGCCCGGTTGCGGCCCTGATCGACGAATTCGGCCTGGCCTTCGTGGTGCGCCGGGCCGGCATCGACTATCGCCGGCCGCTGCGGCTGGACGATGTCGTGACCGTGGTCACCCGCCTGACCGAACTCAGCCCGGCCAGTTGCCGCCTGGCGCAGGATTTCCTGCGCGACGGCACGCCGTGCGCGACGCTCGATGTCCATCTGGCCTGCGTGCGGGTGGCCGATGGCCGGCCTGCCCGATTTCCGCCTTCATGGCGTGATCTGCTGAACGGATTGGCGGATTAGGGCGGCCCCGCATTCCCGGGCATGACGGGCCGTCCATGCCGGTCCGGATTTATTCGTCGGGGCCGGCGCGAACTGCCGCCGGGGGTGCTTCTGCTTTCCTGCGGAAGCCTATAAGGAACGCACTGGAGTGCAGTGTCAGGCTGCCCCGACTCGGCCGCGGCACGCGAGGCGGCACGGCCATGGGCAGAAGGTGCAGGAGGCATTTTTGGACCAAGCGGTTAACGCGGCTAACCTGGGCGCGGCTGCGTCGGGTTTGTCGCTCTGGAGTCTGTTCATCCACGCGGCGATCGTCGTCCAGCTGGTGATGATCGGACTGGCCATCAGCAGCGTGGTCGTGTGGGGCATCATCTTCGACAAGGTCGTGACCCTGCGGCGCGTCAATCGCCAGGCGACCGAATTCGAAGACAAGTTCTGGTCCGGCGGCAGCCTGGACGACCTGTACGAATCCGACGGCGCGAAGCCCCAGCATCCCCTGGCCGCCGTCTTCGGCGCGGCGATGGGCGAATGGCGCCGTTCGGCCCGCATTCCGGGCGTCGACCTGGTGCGCGGCGGGGTGCAGGAACGCGTGGACCGCGCCATGACCATCACCGTGACGCGCGAAATGGAACGGCTGGGCCGCTGGATGATCTTTTTGGCAACCATCGGACCGGTGGCGCCGTTCATCGGCCTGTTCGGCACGGTCTGGGGCATCATGCATGCCTTCGGGTCGATCGCGGCGATGCACAATACCAATCTCAGCGTCGTGGCCCCGGGTATTTCCGAGGCCCTGTTCGCCACGGCCATCGGCCTGGTGACCGCCATCCCGGCGGTGATCGCCTATAACGTCATCAGCAACAACCTGGCGGTGTTCGAGGACCGGATGGCCGGGTTCGGCACCGAATTCGCCGCCATCCTGTCCCGCCAGTCCGAGGAAAGAGGCTGAACCATGGGCGTTTCTCTGGGCGGAGGGGGCGGTCGCCGGGGGCGCCGCCGTCCCATGTCGGACATCAACGTCACCCCACTGGTGGACGTCATGCTGGTGCTGCTGATCATCTTCATGGTGACGGCGCCGATGATGACCAGCGGCGTGAATGTCGACCTGCCCAAGACCGACGCCGCCCCGGTGAATGCGGACACCAAGCCGATCACCGTGTCCATCCGTTCGGACGGCGCGCTGTATCTGGGCGACAATCCGGTTTCGGCCGATCAACTGGTCGACCAGCTGCGCACGGCCGCCGAGAATGATCCGGCGCACCGGATCTTCGTGCGGGGGGATGCCCATATCGATTACGGCCGGGTGATGGAAGTGATGGGCCGGATTACCGCCGGCGGCTTCACCCATGTCGCCCTGCTGGCCCAGCAGCCGCCCTCGGGCGGCGGCGCGCCCTGATTTTCCTCCGTCCTGGGAGCGTCCTCGTCGTGGTTCCGCCGCGTCGTTCCGAACGTATCCTGATGCGACGCTCGATCGTCGCGTCCGGCGTCATCCATGCGGCGCTGCTGCTGGCGGTGATTCTGGGGCTGCCGATGCCGGTGCCCCCCGAACCGCCGCCGCCGCCGACCATCGAGATGGAATTCACCAGTTCCGACAATGGCGGCATGCCCCACAAGGCCGAGAAGCCGGCGACCAAGCCCGCGCCTGCCCCGGCCCCGGTGAAGCAGGAGGCCCCGCCGGCCCCCACGCCGCCGACCAAGGCGC
>NZ_JABXXP010000449.1 GCF_013376155.1 Nguyenibacter vanlangensis | reverse complement strand
CGATCGGCGCCACCAGCATGTCCAGCGCCCCCGCGTCCTCCAGCAGTTCCAGGGCGAAGGTCCCCTGGCCCGCCATCACCGCCGCATCGTCATAGGGCGGGACGAAGACGCGCCCCTCGCGCCGGCACAGCGCATCGGCATGCGCGGTCGCCTCGGCGAAATTCGTCCCTTCCAGCACCACGCGCGCGCCCCAGGCCGCGGTGCGCGTCACCTTGGCCGCCGGGGTGAAGCGCGGCATCACGATCACCGCGTCGATCCCCAGCAGGGCGGCATGCCGCGCCACGCCCTGCGCATGGTTGCCGGCCGAAACCGTAATCACCCCGCGTGCCCGCTCCTCGGCCGTCAGCAGCGCCAGCTTGTTCGCCGCACCCCGCTCCTTGAACGAGCCGACCGCCTGCAGATTCTCCAGCTTCAGCACGATCTCCGCGCCCGTCGCCTTCGACAGGGCGTGCGACGGCACGGTGGGCGTGCGCAGCACGCGCCCCTCGATCCGCGCGGCGGCGGCCCGGACGTCATCCAGGGTGATCATCGCCGTCGCCTCAGCGATAGGTAACGGCCAGGATCTCGTACGTCCGGTCGCCGCCCGGGGCGGGAACCGACACCGAATCCCCGATCCGCTTGCCGATCAGCGACTTGGCCAGCGGCGAGGAAACCGACAGCAGCCCCGCCTTGATGTCGGCCTCATGCACGCCGACGATCTGATAGGTCGCTTCCTTGTCCGTTTCCTCGTCCACCAGGCTGACCTTCGCGCCGAACATCACCTGGTCGCCCGACAGGCTCGCCGGGTTGATCACCAAGGCCGACGAGACGATCTCCTCCAGTTCCTGGATCCGCCCCTCGATAAAGGACTGGCGTTCCCGCGCGGCATGGTATTCGGCATTTTCCGACAGGTCGCCATGGCTGCGGGCTTCGGCGATGGCGCGGATGACGGCCGGCCGTTCCTCGCTCTTCAGCTTGCGAAGTTCGTCTTCCAGCCGCTGCAGGCCATTGGCCGTCATCGGAAATTTCTGCAAGGCAAGTCCCCAGGATGAAGGTCAGTCGCGCGACTGACATCAAAGATTGCGACACAAGCGCCGCCAAGACCGAACACGCCGGGCGCCGGGGCCCGACAGGGTCGGCCCCGGCACCCGGCGTAGGTGCAGTGCGCTCAGAACGATCCGCTAAAGTAGGATTGAAGCGGCGCGACTTCAAGCGGTCCTTCCCGCATCGCCGCGATCGCATGAGTCGCGGCGCGCGCCCCGGCCATGGTGGTGAAGTGCGGAATCCCCAATGTCAGGGCCGAACGGCGGATGTCGAAACTATCGGCCACCGACTGCGCGCCCTGCGCGGTGTTGATCACCATCTGCACGTCGCCCGACCGGATGGCGTCCACGCAGTTCGGCCGTCCTTCCAGCACCTTGTTCACCACCTCGACGGCGATCCCGGCCTCGCGCAGGCGCTGCGCCGTGCCGCGGGTGGCCAGGATGGTAAAGCCCATGTCCACCAGCCGCCGCGCCAGCGCCGGCACCGCCGGCTTGTCGCTGCCGCGCACCGACAGGAACACCACCCCCGACAGCGGCAGCCGCACGCCCGCCGCAAGCTGCGACTTGGCGAAGGCCCGCTCGAACGAGGCATCCAGCCCCATCACCTCGCCGGTCGAGCGCATTTCCGGCCCCAGGATCGTGTCCACGTTCGGAAAGCGGTTGAACGGGAACACCGCCTCCTTCACCGCCACATGCGGCGCCACCGCCCGGTCGTCCAGGCGGAATTCGGCCAGCTTCGCCCCCGCCATGACCCGCGCGCCGATCTTGGCCACCGGCACGCCGGTCGCCTTGGCCACGAACGGCACGGTGCGCGACGCCCGGGGATTGACCTCCAGCACGAAGATGTCCTGGTCCTTGATCGCGTACTGCACGTTCATCAGCCCGACGATGCCCAGCTCGCGGGCCATCGCCTCGGTCTGTTCCTTCAGTTCGCTGACGATGGCCGGCGACAGCGTATAGGGCGGCAGCGAGCACGCGCTGTCCCCCGAATGGATGCCCGCCTCCTCGATATGCTCCATCACCCCGGCGACATAGACGTCGTGCCCGTCGGCGATGCAGTCCACGTCGGCCTCGATCGCATCGTTCAGGTAGCGGTCGATCAGCACCGGTCCCGACGCGACGTCCTGGCCCGCAAGCTGCAGCGCCACGCGCATATAGCGTTGCAGGCTGGCCCGGTCATGGACGATCTCCATCGCCCGCCCGCCCAGCACATAGGACGGGCGGACGACGACCGGATAGCCGATGCGCTCGGCCACCGCCTCGGCCTCGGCCGGCGAGCGGGCGATGCCGTTGGCCGGCTGGCGCAGTCCCAGCCGGTGCAGCAGCGTCTGGAAGCGCTCGCGGTCCT
>NZ_JABXXP010000448.1 GCF_013376155.1 Nguyenibacter vanlangensis | reverse complement strand
GCTTCTGGTACGTCACCCTGGGCGCCGCGCTGGCCGGGGCCGACGGGGGCTACCTCACCCTGGCCTACGTTCCCGTCTGGTCCGAGGGCCTGGTCGCCGGCCGCGGCTGGATCGCCCTGGCCCTGGTCATCTTCGCCGGCTACCGCCCCTTCGCGGCCACCTGCTCCGGCCTGCTGTTCGGCCTGATCACCGCGCTGGCCTATGTGGGCCAGGCCCGCAACTGGCCGATCGCGCCCGCCTTCCTCAATATGCTGCCCTATCTGGGCACAATGGCGTTCATCATCGTTCCGGTGGTGGTCTGGCACCGCATGCGCCGCATCATGGCCGCCCCGGCCGCCCTCGGCGTGCCCTACCACCGCAACGTCCGCTGACGAGGCTCCGCATGACCCAGGCACCCGCGCCCCAGACTGCCACGCCCCAGACCGCCACGCCCTCCGATCCGCAGGACCGCGCCGTCCGCGATGCCTGGTACGCCGTCGGTTTCCTCGATCATCTCCCCCCGGGCGATCACCACACAAGCCTGCTCGGCACCGACCTGCTGATCCGCCGCCAGGATCACGGCACGTTCCGGGTAACGGCCGGCGACACCCTTTTGCCGACGGCCCTCCGCCACGGCTGCCTCTGGACCAGCCTCGGCACCCCGCCCGCGTCCCCCGTCGCCATCCCCGAGGCCGCCGAACCCGACCGCCGCCTCGTCTGCTGCGGCTCGGTCGCGGTGCACGCCTCCGGCCTGCGCGTGGTCGAGAATTTCCTCGACCTCGCGCATTTCCCCTTCGTCCATACCGGCATACTGGGCGCCGAACCGCATACCGAGGTCGCGCGCTACCACACCGAACTGCGCCGCGACACAACCGACAGCATGACCGGTGGCGCGACCGAGGTCTGGGCCACCGACTGCCGCTTCCACCAGCCCCAGGCAGCCCGCTCGGCCCAGGCGGCGCTCGAAACCCGCTATATCTACCGCGTCGCCACCCCCTTCGTGACGCTGCTCTACAAGACCTGCCCCAACGACCCGGTCCGCCCGGACGTGATCGCCCTGTTCGTCCAGCCCACCGCGCCCGATCGCTGCCTGGCCCACCCGGTCATGTTCCTGCTCGACGATTTCTCGCCGCAGGCCGATCTCGTCCAGTTCCAGCAACGCATCTTCCTCCAGGACCGGATCATCCTGGAAAACCAGCGCCCCCGCCTGCTGCCGCTCGATCCCCGCGCCGAAATCCCCACCCGCGCCGACTCCCTCTCGGTCGCCTACCGGCGCTGGCTGAAGGAACAGAACATACGCTACGGCGCCGCCTGACCGCGCGCTCTCTCCCTCACGCGGCCCTAACGCGGCCCCGCTCCCAGCGGCCAGAACGACCGCGCCGCATCGGCCTGCAGGGCGTTGAAACAGACCCGCCGCGCATAGGCCGCCGAACCGACCGTATCCGGCACCCGCCCCAGCAATTTCATCTCGTCCACATATTGCGCCACCTGCACCCGCAGATCGGCGCCCACCGGGCTGACGCCCAGCCGCTCATGGCGCAGCATCGCCAGGATGTCGGCCTGCCCCGTCCCATCGCCCTGCCCCGCCATCAGCGACGCCGCCTGCGCCGGATGGTCGCGGATCCAGTCCGACGCCGCGCGCAACGCCATGACCAGCGCCGCCGCAGCCGCCGGATCGGCCTGGAGGAACGTATCCGACAGGCTCAGGGCCAGGTTGGCGCGCGCCCCGTAATTGCCGTTCACGCTGTTGGCCAGTTCGAAGAACGGCGAATCGGCCGCATGCAACAGCCGCCACGCCAGCGGATCATGCGCCGCGACCGCATCGATCTCCCCGGCCCGCGCGGCCGCCTCCACCTGCTCCGGCGGCAGCGTCAGCCACTGTACGGCCCTGTCCGGATCGATCCCCTTCCGCCGCATCATGACCGAGAAGAACAGCCGGTCCGCCATGTCCGGATCCGTCACCGCGATCCGCAGGCCCGCCACGTTGTCCAGCCGGGTGATCTTCACCTTGCGCCGCACCAGCAGCCGGAACGTGCCCGATTGCAGGCCGGCCACCAGATGCGCCGGCACCCTGCCATGCTGGCCTCCCTGCAGGCCCCCCTGCTGATACACATCCAGCCATGTCAGGATCGGCGACACCGCGCCGACCGCCCGCCCCGCCGCGAGGGCGACGATCGCCGCCCGCCCGTTCGGCACGCCGCCGGCCAGGGATACGTCCAGATGATAGCTGGCGAAGAAATTGGCCCGCGCCACAGCGAACAGCATCGGATTGGTCGCGGGCCAGGACAGGACCAGCCGCCGGAACGTCCCCTCCAGCGGCGTCCTGCCGGCAACCGCCGGAGAATGCCGCGCATGACGCAACACCAGCCCACCCGCGACCACCGCCCCGACGCCCACCAC
>NZ_JABXXP010000447.1 GCF_013376155.1 Nguyenibacter vanlangensis | reverse complement strand
GGTCGAGACCGGGGCCGGAGCTGGTTCCAGCCCCAGTTCCAGCGCCTCGAGCCGCTTGATCTCGTCGCGCAGCCGGGCCGCCGTCTCGAATTCCAGGTCGGCGGCGGCGGCGCGCATGCGCTTTTCCAGTTCGGCGATCGTGCTGCCCAGGTCCTTGCCGACGAATTCGCCGACCGTCTCGCCCTTGAGCGGCGAGACGGTGACGTAATCCTGCTCGAACACCGAGGACAGGGCCTCGCCGATCTGCTTGCGGACCGATTGCGGGGTGATGCCGTGCGCCGCGTTCCATGCCGACTGTTTTTCGCGCCGGCGGGCGGTCTCCTCGACCGCGTAGCGCAGGCTGTCGGTCATGGTGTCGGCATAGAGCAGCACGCGCCCGTCGACATTGCGCGCGGCGCGGCCGATCGTCTGGATCAGCGAGGTGCGCGAGCGCAGGAAGCCTTCCTTGTCCGCGTCCAGGATCGCGACCAGCGAACATTCGGGAATGTCCAGCCCTTCGCGCAGCAGATTGATGCCGATCAGCACGTCGAAGGCGCCCAGCCGCAGGTCGCGGATGATCTCGATCCGCTCCAGCGTATCGACGTCGGAATGCAGATAGCGGACGCGGATCCCGGATTCGTTCATGTAATCGGTCAGGTCTTCGGCCATGCGCTTGGTCAGGGTGGTGACCAGCACCCGGCCGCCGGCCGCGATCGCCAGGCGGCATTCGGCCAGCAGGTCGTCGACCTGCCGCTCGACCGGGCGGATATCGGTGACGGGGTCGATCAGGCCGGTCGGGCGGATGACCTGCTCGGCGAACACGCCGCCCACCCGCTCCATCTCCCACGGTCCGGGGGTGGCGCTGACGAACAGGGTCTGGGGCCGGAACTTGTCCCATTCGGCGAATTTCAGCGGCCGGTTGTCCAGGCAGGACGGCAGGCGGAAGCCGAATTCGGACAGGATGGATTTGCGCGCATAGTCGCCGCGTTCCATGCCGCCGATCTGCGGCACGGTGACGTGGCTCTCATCGACGATCAGCAGCGCGTCCTCGGGCAGATATTCGAACAGGGTCGGCGGCGGCTCGCCCGGCTTGCGGCCGGACAGGTAGCGGGAATAATTCTCGATTCCCTTGCACACGCCGGTGGTCTCGATCATTTCGAGATCGAAGGTCGTGCGCTGCTGCAGCCGTTCGATCTCGAGCAGCTTGCCCTCATCGGCCAGTTCGGCCAGGCGCTGGCGCAGCTCGTGCTTGATGCCCACCACCGCCTGGTTCAGCGTGGGGCGCGGCGTCACATAGTGACTGTTGGCATAGACGCTGATGTCCTGCAGGTCGCCCGTCTTGTCGCCGGTCAGCGGATCGAACTCGATGATCGAATCGATCTCGTCGCCGAACAGCGAGACCCGCCAGGCCCGGTCCTCGTTCTGCACTGGAAAGATATCGATGCTCTCGCCGCGCACCCGGAAAGTGCCGCGCTGGAAGGCCGCGTCGTTGCGGCGATATTGCAGTTCGACCAGCGCCTTGACCAGCCGCTCGCGATCGATCTCGCCCCCCGTTTCCAGCCGCACCACCATGCGCGAATAGGTTTCGACCGAGCCGATACCATAGATGCACGACACCGAGGCCACGATGATGACGTCGTTGCGTTCCAGCAGCGCCTGGGTGGCGGCGTGGCGCATACGGTCGATCTGCTCGTTGATCTGACTGTCTTTTTCGATATAGGTGTCCGAGCGCGGGACATAGGCCTCGGGCTGGTAGTAATCGTAGTAGCTGACGAAATATTCCACCGCGTTGTCGGGGAAGAACTGCTTCATCTCGCCATAGAGCTGAGCGGCCAGGGTCTTGTTCGGCGCCAGCACCAGGGTCGGCTTCTGCGTGGCCTCGATGATCTTGGCCATGGTGAAGGTCTTGCCCGAGCCGGTGACGCCCAGCAGCACCTGGTCGCGTTCGCCCGCCGCGATCCCCGCGACCAGTTCGGCGATCGCCTGGGGCTGGTCGCCCGCCGGTTCGTATGGCGCGCTGATGGTCAGGCGCCGCGTCTTTTCCTTCGGCGGCTGCCGTTCGGGCTGGAAGGTCACGATTTCGGTGGACGGATCGGGACGGCGGACTTTGGCGCGGGCGGGTGCGGGCATGGGGTGGACTGTGGGGACGGGGCGGGCCGGACGCAAGGGCCGAGAGGCATGCCCCCGGGGCCCGATGGGGCCGTGCCGATGACGATCGGGGCTTGGCACCGTCCGGCACGCGCCTAGATTGAAGGACATGGATGGATTCCAACCGCCGCGACGCCCGGGCGACCCGGCCCCCTTCGTGCGCGTCATCGACCTGGAGACCAGCGGCCGGGATGCGTCGGACGGCGGCGTCGTCGAGATCGGCTGGCAGGACGTGGTGCTGTGCGCGGATGGCGGCT
>NZ_JABXXP010000446.1 GCF_013376155.1 Nguyenibacter vanlangensis | reverse complement strand
CAGCGCGCAGTCCCAGATGGGGCTCCTGGAGCCTGACCGGGACTTTGGGCTGGTGAGCGGGAGCGGCCCGACAGGGCCGCGCCCGGCGTGGGTTTTCGAGCACCGACGCGCAGGAAACGCGCGCAGGATCGCCGCCAGCGCGCATGTCCGGCCAGGCTCAGGGGTCGGCCCAGCGGCGGACCAGGTTATGATAGACATTGGTCAGGGACAGGATGCGCGGGTCGTCCTGCAGGTCGGCGGCGAGGTCCTGCAGGGTGCTGTCGAGGTCGAACAGGATGCGGCGCCGGCCTTCGTCGCGGACCAGGCTTTGCATCCACATCACCGCGGCCAGGCGCTCGCCCCTTGTGACCTGGGTCACGCGATGCAGCGAGGAGGACGGGTAGAGCACCATCGAGCCCGCCGGCAGCCGGACATCACGCGGGCCGAAGACGTCGTCGATCACCAGGGCGCCGCCGTCATACGCGTCGGGCGGGCTCAGGAACAGGGTCGCGGACAAATCGGTGCGGATGGTGCCGCGCGCGCCGTAGCGGATGGCGTTGTCGACATGGTTGCCGAAACGGTCGCCGCTTTCGGCGCGGTAGCGGCTGAAGACCGGCGGGAAGATGCGCTGCGGCAGGGCCGCCGACATGAAGAGCGGGATGCGCCCCAGCGTGCGCGCCAGGGCCTCGCCCAGCGCCAGGGCGGTCGGGTCGTCCTCGGCCAGTTGCTGGTTGCGCTTGGCGCGGGCCGATTGATGGCCGGCGGTGGTCCGGCCGTCCTGCCACGGGGCGGCGGCGAGCTGGGTGCGGAACGACGCCAGTTCGGCGGCATTCAGCACATCGGGGATGACGATCAGCATCAGAAATTCGCGCTGAGCGAGAACAGGGCGGAGCGGGCCGGCCCGACGACGACATGGGTGGGGTGCAGGGCGCTGTAATAGAGCGCGTTGGAGATGTTGGCGATATTGACCTGGGCGGCGAGCGAATGCGTGATGTGGTATTTCACCATCACCTGTGCCGTGGCGTAGCCGGGCGCGCGTTCGATCACCGTGGTGCCGGCGATGGGGAGGGAACTGGCGGTGCGGCTGGCGACGTAGTTGACGCCGCCGCCGATGCTGACCGGCAGCCCGGACAGGTGGTATTCGGTCCAGAACGCCACGGTATGTTTGGGGGCGTTGGGCGGCTGGTTGCCGAGTTCGAGCCGGTTGGGCGAGGCGATGACGCTGACATCGTCATAGCTGTAGCCGCCGAAGACGCTCCAGCGGCTGGTGAGATTGCCGGTGGCCGAGAGTTCGAAGCCCTGCGAGCGGTAATTGCCGGCCAGGATCGTTTCGGTGGCGTTGGCCGGATTGGTTTCGCGCACGTTGGTCATTTCGATCCGATAGGCGGCGGCGGACAGCGAGAGCCCGTGCGTTGCCCATTTGCCGCCGAATTCGAAGGTGCGGGATTGTTCGGGCGCGACGGCGGCGGTCGAGGCGGTCAGGGCGATGTTCTCGCCCGACGGATCGAACGACGTGCCGTAATTGAAATAGAGGCTGCTGTCCGCGGTCGGCTTGTAGACCAGCGCGCCGCGCCAGGTGGAGACCCTGTCCTGGCGCGTGACATGCACCGCGGGGGCCACGATCTGCTTGTAGTCGGTCGTGTAGTCGTCCCAGCGCCAGCCGCCGATCGCCTGCCAGTGGGTGCCGAGGGAGATCGTATAGTTGAGATAGGGCGCGTAATCGTGCGAGGTCGCGCCCGACATGCTGCGCAGGCGCGACGCGAAGGGGAAATCGGCGCCCTGGTCCGGGTCGAGCAGCGACGTTTTGGTCTGCGGATAGGTGTAGCGGGTGATGTCGGCGGTCTGGCGCTGGATTTCGAACCCGAAGAGGAGCTGGTGGCGCAGCGAGCCGGTGCGGTAATCGGCGTTGCCTTCGAGCTGGTTGTCGAGCAGGGTCGAGGGGCCGCTGAGCGCCAGGGTGTTGCGCGTGACCTGGATCTGCGACAGGGGCACGGATGCCGGCGCGATATTCGTATAGGGCGTATAGCCGAGGATCTGCGGTTCGACCGCGCGCTGGGCGGTATTGTAGGTGGAATAGCGGACCTGGTCGTGGAAGGTCAGGTGCCGGCTGACATCATGTTCCAGCCTGATCGTGCCGACATTGACCGCCGAACGCAGATAGTCGCCGGGATAGCCGTAGAAATTGGATCGCGGCGTGGGGGCCGGCACGCCGTTGAGCCAGGTCGTGCCGTAATATTGGGTGTCGTAGGATTGCTGGCGGAAATAATCGATCCGCAGATGCGTCGCGGTATTCAGGCCGAAGGCGAGCGAGGGCGCGATGCCGTAGCGGCGCGTCGCGGCGAGATCGATCCCGGCCAGGCCGGCCTGCTGCACCATGGCGTTCAGCCGCCAGGCGAACCCGCCGAGCGC
>NZ_JABXXP010000445.1 GCF_013376155.1 Nguyenibacter vanlangensis | reverse complement strand
CACCGGCGGCTCATCCACTCAAGGCACGATCGGCGGCACGCAGACCACGATCGGAAGCGGCGCGTCCGATGCCGGCTCGAACCCCTCCGGCCCACCCGCCTGGGCTCGCCGCATGAAGCAGAACCAGTCGATGGCGCGCGGCGCGCAGACCGCCGCCCAGGTCCTGAAGTCCGGCGACACCCATGGCGGCGGTCACTCCGTCGATCTCTCGGGAGAATAGACAATGGCGCTCTTTCGCCGATCCACCGTCCGCTACGGTCGCACCCCGGAACCCGAAACCCCTTATCAGCGCGCCGCGCAGGCGTGGGACGATCGCATCGGCTCGGCCAGGGTGCAGGCCAAGAACTGGCGGCTGATGGCCTTCGGCTCGCTGGCGCTCTCCATGGGCCTCGCTGGCGGGCTCGTCTGGCAGTCCACCCATGGCAGTATCGTTCCTTGGGTGGTTCAGGTCGACAAGCTCGGCCAGGCTCAGGCCGTCGCTCCGGCCACGGCCGACTATGCCCCGAGCGATCCGGAGATCGCCTGGTATCTCGCCCATTTCATCGAGATGGTCCGCTCGCTGCCGGCCGATCCGATCATCGTGCGGCAGAACTGGCTGCAGGCCTATGACTTCACCAGCACCTCAGGATCCCAGGCGCTCAACGACTACGCCCGCGCCAACGATCCCTTCGCCAAGCTCGGCCATCAGCAGATCGCCATCGACGTCTCGAGCGTGATCCGCGCATCGCCGTCCAGCTTCCGGGTCGAGTGGGTCGAGCACCACTATCAGGACGGCGCGCTCGCCGAGACCTCACGCTGGACCGCGATCCTCACCGTCGCGATCCAGACGCCAACCTCCGCCGACGTGCTCCGCAAGAACCCCCTCGGCATCTACGTCACCGCCATCAACTGGTCGAAGGAGCTGGGACAATGACCCCGCCGATTTCCATGGAAGCCGGCGCTCCGGCTTCGCGTCTTTCAGTCTCTCAGCAAAACCGGGAAGGAGGGATTACGCCTTTCCGTAAAGCCGGGCTTGCGGCTTTGCTGCTCTCCGTCTCTGCGCTCGGCGGCTGCGCCCACAAGTTCATCCCGCCGGACATCAACTATGACAGCGCCGTGCCGGCGAAGCTCACCATCGATCCGCCCGCGCCGGTCAAGATCGTCGAGCTGCCCAGGCCATTGCCCTTGCCGGGTCAATTGAAGCCGCTCAACACGGGCAAGCCCGTCCCGGAAGCGCCCGATCCCACCGTGCGCGTCAACCAGGCGAATGCGGCCGCACGCATCCAGCCGGTCCGCAACGGCTTCATCAACGCAGTGCAGGTCTATCCCTATTCGGCCGGCGCGCTCTATCAGGCCTATACCGCGCCCGGCGAGATCACCGACATCGCCCTGCAGGACGGCGAGCAGCTCGTCGGCACGGGGCCGGTCGCCGCGGGCGACACTGTGCGCTGGATCATCGGCGACACTGAAAGCGGCGCGGATCCGACCAAGAAGGTCCATATCCTGGTCAAGCCGACCCGGCCGGATCTGGTGACGAACCTCGTCATCAACACCGATCGTCGGACCTACCTGCTCGAGCTCCGCTCGACCGAGAAGACCTATATGGCCTCGGTCTCCTGGCAGTACCCGGAAGACCAGCTCATCGCGCTGCGCCAGCAGAATGCGGCGGCCGAGACGGCCGCGCCGATCGCCACCGGCGTCGACCTCGCCGCAATCAACTTCCGCTATGCGATCGAGGGCGACAGCCCCGCCTGGCGGCCGCTACGCGCTTTCGACGATGGCCAGAAGGTCTACATCGAGTTCCCGTCGGGCATTCGCCAGGGCGAGATGCCGCCGCTCTTCGTCATCGGTCCGGCCGGCGGCTCCGAGCTGGTGAATTACCGGGTCAGGCAGAACTATTACATCGTCGATCGACTGTTCGCCGCCGCGGAGCTTCGGCTCGGCGACAAGGACAGCGAGAGGCGGGTCCGCATCGTCCGCACCGATGGAAGGCCGCGGTCATGACTGACGAGCCGGAAGACCAAAAGCCGGCGCCCACGCCCGTCGTGCCGCCCGACCTCCGCCTTAGGGGCGAACGGCCACGCGTCACCCGTCTCTCGCGCAAGGTGCTGATCACGCTCGGCGCCGTGTCGGCGCTCGCCGTGGCCGGCGCGCTCGGCTATGCGCTCCAGACGCACAACAAGGGCCAGTCCCGCCAAGAGCTGCTCAGCACGCAAAACCGGCCCTCGGCGGAGGGCTTGGCCGGGCTGCCGAAGGATTACACCGGCCTGCCACGCCAGGCGCCACCGCTCGGGCCGCCGCTGTAAATGCTGGATGAAAAGTCCGCAAAAGTGCTGGATGAAAAATCCCCAGTTTCTGGTTTCTGGGGATCAGCCAGAGCCTTGATCGTCGGTTCCTCTCCTGGGTGGCCGT
>NZ_JABXXP010000444.1 GCF_013376155.1 Nguyenibacter vanlangensis | reverse complement strand
CGAAGCCTGCCCGACGCCGGCCAGGACACCCGGCGGAGGCTCGGAGGCCAGGCCCGGCACCGCGGGGTCGGCATGCAGTTCGGCGACGCCGCCGAAGGGATTGTCCAGCACCGGCGGCGCGATCTCGACCCGCGCCATGGACGAGGTCACGCGCGCGCGCAGCTCATCCAGCATGTAGGTAAAGAGCTGGAAGGCCTCGTGCTTGAATTCGTTCAGCGGGTCCTTCTGACCATAGGCGCGCAGGCCGATACCCTGGCGCATCTGGTCCAGCGCCAGCAAATGTTCCTTCCACACCGAATCGAAGGTGCCGAGCAGGACCTGCTTTTCGATATAGCGCATCACCGACGGGCCGAAATTGGCGGCCTTGCTGGCCTGGAGCTGGGTGGCAGCCTGTTCCAGCCGTTCGGTGATGGTGCGTTCGTCCACCCCGTCCTCGCGCGCCCAGTCGGCGATCGGCAGGTCCAGCCCCAGGAGCTGGCGCACATCCTCGGCCAGTTCGGCGCTCTGCCATTGCTCGGCGAAGCTGCGTTCGGGGATGCGGCGCGCCACCATGTCGTGGATGACGTCGGCGCGCATCTCCTGCACCGTGGCCGACAGGTCGTCGGCCGCCATGTATTCCCGGCGCTGGGCATAGACCTCCTTGCGCTGGTCGTTCATGACGTCGTCATATTTCAGCGTGTTCTTGCGCATGTCGAAGTTGCGGGCCTCGACCTTCTTCTGCGCGCGCTCCAGCGCCTTGTTGATCCAGGGATGGACGATGGCCTCGCCTTCCTTCAGGCCCAGGCGCTGCATCATGCCGCCCATGCGCTCGCTGCCGAAGATGCGCATCAGGTCGTCTTCGAGCGAGATGAAGAAGCGCGAATTGCCCGGGTCGCCCTGGCGGCCGGCGCGGCCGCGCAACTGGTTGTCGATGCGGCGGCTCTCGTGCCGTTCGGTGCCGATGACGTACAGCCCGCCCGCCTGGGTGACGATCTGATGGTATTCGGCGACCTGGGCGCGGATCTCGGCCTCGCGCCGGGCCCGCTCCTCGGGGTCCGTCACCTCGGCCAGTTCCTGGCGGATGCGCATCTCCACGTTGCCGCCCAGCTTGATGTCGGTGCCGCGGCCGGCCATGTTGGTGGCGATCGTGATCGCGCCCGGCGCGCCCGCCTGGGCGACGATGGTCGCCTCCATCTCGTGGAAGCGGGCGTTCAGCACGTTGTGGCGGATGCCGCGCTTCTTCAGCAGTTCCGAGAGATACTCGCTCTTCTCGATCGAGGTGGTGCCGACCAGCACCGGCTGGGGCGTCTTGGCGATTTCCTCGATCAGATTGCTGACCGCCTCGTATTTCTCACGCGCGGACAGGTAGACCTCGTCGTCCTCGTCCTTGCGCGCCACCGGCAGGTTGGTCGGGATCTCGACCACGTCCAGCTTGTAGATCTCGGCGAATTCGTCGGCCTCGGTCATCGCGGTGCCGGTCATGCCCGACAGCTTGGGATAGAGGCGGAAATAATTCTGGAAGGTGATCGAGGCCAGCGTCTGGTTTTCCTGCTGGATCTCGACATGCTCCTTGGCTTCCAGGGCCTGGTGCAGCCCGTCGGAATAGCGGCGGCCATCCATCATGCGGCCGGTGAATTCGTCGATGATGACGACCTTGCCGCCGCGGACGATATAGTCGACGTCCCGCGCGAACAGCGTATGGGCGCGCAGCGATTGCTGCACGTGGTGGATCACCGCGATGTTATGGATGTCGTACAGCCCGCCCTCGTGCAGCACGCCCGCGGCGCGCAGCATCGTCTCGACCTGTTCCGACCCCGCGTCGGTCAGGATCACCGAGCGGAATTTTTCGTCCTTTTCGTACATGTCGGGCAGTTGGACCAACTCGCGGACGATCGCGTCCACCGAGCGGTACAGGTCGGAACTGTCCTCGGCCGGCCCCGAGATGATCAGCGGGGTCCGGGCCTCGTCGATCAGGATCGAATCCACCTCGTCCACGATCGCGTGGCAGAAAGGCCGCTGGACCATGTCCTCGATCCGGTACTTCATGTTATCGCGCAGATAATCGAAGCCGAATTCGTTATTGGTGCCGTAGGTGATGTCGGCATGGTAGGCGGCGCGCCGTTCCTCGTCCGACAGGTTGGGCACGATGACGCCGGTGGTCAGGCCGAGAAAGCCGTAGAGCTTGCCCATTTCCTCGGCGTCGCGGCGGGCCAGGTAGTCGTTGACCGTGACCACGTGCACGCCCTTGCCGGCCAGCGCGCTGAGATAGACCGCCAGCGTGGCGACCAGGGTCTTGCCCTCGCCGGTGCGCATCTCGGCAATCCGCCCGGCATGCAGCACCATGCCGCCGATCAACTGCACGTCGAAATGGCGCATGCCCAGCACGCGGCGCGCGGCCTCGCGCGCCACGGCGAA
>NZ_JABXXP010000443.1 GCF_013376155.1 Nguyenibacter vanlangensis | reverse complement strand
GCCGCGCCCGCCGCCACCCGCGCCGCCCGGAACGAGGATGTCAGCATCGTCGCCACCCGCGGCGTCTCGCACGATACCGAACAGGTGGTGACCCGCGCGGCCATCGAACGCATGGTCGGCGGCACCAACCCGCTGAAATCCCTGGCCCAGCTCCCGGGCGTCAGCTTCAGCTCCTCCGACGCGCTCGGCCTCGACACCTGGGGCGCCAGCATCTATCTGCGCGGCTATTTCATGGACCAGCTCGGCGTCACGCTCGACGGCGTGCCGCTGAACGACCAGAGCTACGGCTCGGTCAACGGGCTGAACATCCTCACCGCCGTCATCCCCGACGATCTCGGGCGCGAAAGCGTGTCCCAGGGCGCGGGCGCGGTGAACCTGCCGTCCAACTCCAACCTGGGCGGCACGATGCAGTTCTTCACCGACGACCCGGCCGACCATATCGGCGGCAAGGTGTCGCAGGGCTTCGGCTCCTATGCGATGTACCGCACCTATGCCCGCTTCGACAGCGGCCGGCTCAACGCGTCGGGCACCAAGTTCTTCGCCTCCTATGCCCGCGATTACGAAGGCAAGTACCAGGGCGGCGGCTCCGACTTCATGCAGCAGGCCGACGGCAAGCTGGTGCAGCCGATCGGCCATGACAGTTCGATCTCCGCCTTCTTCAACTGGAGCGACTCGGCCGTCTGGGGCTATTCCGACAAATCGCTCGAAATCCTCAACAAGCTCGGCTGGCGCGTCGAATCCTTCTACCCGAACTACGCCGCCGCCTACGCGACGGCCGCCGGCACCTACCTGCCGCCCGGCTGGGACCAGATCACCGGACAGGACCCCAAGACGGTCGCGTTCTATGATGCCGGCCAGCACACGGTCGATTATCTCGGCGGCCTGAATCTCGATTTCGCGCT
The DNA here is from genome assembly GCF_013376155.1 of Nguyenibacter vanlangensis. GTDB lineage: Bacteria > Pseudomonadota > Alphaproteobacteria > Acetobacterales > Acetobacteraceae > Gluconacetobacter > Gluconacetobacter vanlangensis. Next base: position 1,495 of record NZ_JABXXP010000443.1, on the reverse strand, counting down.
GACCGACCGCCTGCGCTGGCGCACCACCTTCTACGGCCACAGCGACACGTCGTACCTGACCTATGGCGACCCGAACACGCCGTCCGCCACCGGCGCGCCGCTGTCCGAGGAAGTGTGGCAGCCCCGGCAGCAGCGCATGGGCTTCGACACCGCCCTCCAGTACCGGCTCGGCAACCACACGATCGAGACCGGCGTCTGGTACGAAAACAACATCCAGACCTCGGGCCAGTATTGGTACAACGAACCGCTGCTGGGCCAGGGCGCGCCGGTCGAGACCGTCGGCCCCTATGACGTCTACGGCCCCGCCTTCCAGCAAAGCTACAATTTCGCCTGGACCACCAACACGGTGCAGTACCACCTGATGGACACCTGGCGCCCGCTGCACAACCTCACGGTCCATGCCGGGTTCAAGACGCTGGCGGTCACGACATCGGGCGGCTCGGACTACAACAATCCGGACGTGACCGGGGTCGACTCCCTGCCCAACGGCAGCCTCAGCACCGTCGGCGCCTTCCTGCCGCATGTCAGCGCCAACTGGCGCTTCCTGCCCGGGCACGAACTCTATTTCGACCTGGCCGAGAACATGCGCTCCTACGTGGTGGGCGCGTCCGGCGCCGGCGGCTATTCCGCCTCGCCCTGGTCGGTGCAGGACCAGCCGACCTTCAAGCAGTTGCAGCATACGCTGCGGCCGGAACGCGACTGGGTCTACCTGGTCGGCTACCGCTACACGTCCAAGCGCATCATCGCCTCGCTGGACGGCTACCATTCCGACATCTCGCACAAGCTGATCTCGGCCTCGGTGGGCACGCTGAACAACCCGGTCGCCAGCGTGATCGACACCCACAGCGCGACGATGAACGGCGTCGATGCCGGGCTGACGCTGGTGCCGGTGCGCGGGCTGTCGATCTTCAACACCGTCAGCTACAACCATGCCACCTACGGCCAGAACGTCCTGGCGGGCCAGCAATACTATCCGCTGGCCGGCAAGAAGATGGTCGGCTACCCCGAATTCATGTACAAGACCAGCGCGATCTACACCTACGGCCCGGCCCAGGTGCATTTCGACGCCAATTATTATTCCAAGCGCGAATTCAGCTACCTCAACGACACGCACATCCCCGGTTACTGGCTGGCCAACGCAGGCGCGCGTTATCGTTTCGGCAGCTGCGGCGCGATGAAGAACATTACGGTGGACTTCAACGTCTATAACCTGTTCAATGCGAAATATATCGCGATGATGGGCGAAAACGGCTTCCCGATGAGCGGCGACTACCAGTCGCTCGAACGCGGCGCCGTCCGGGAATATTTCGGCACCGTCACCGCACAGTTCTGATCTTGACACATACGGCTGCCCCGCCGGCGGGGCAGCCGCGGGCACGGACATTCGGCGAAGGGGACAGCATGGCGGTACGCGACATGACGAACACGGGTTCCACGGCCAGGCGCTTCCCGGCTCTGGCCCGCGCAACCCTCGCCGCCGCCTCGGTCGCCGCCT
>NZ_JABXXP010000442.1 GCF_013376155.1 Nguyenibacter vanlangensis | reverse complement strand
GCCGTCCGCCGTCGCGCCGCTGATGCCGACCGCAGCTTCGGGGGCCACGGCGCGGATCAGCGCCGCCTCGGCCTCCATCCCCACCACGACGCCCAGCCGGCCGGGACAGGCCAACGGTCAGAACCCGTACGCCACCTGGCGCGTGTTGCTCGACGCCAGGTTGCGATAGCGCGCCAGCGCCAGCAGCGGGAAGAACTGGCGATAGCCGTGGTAGCGCAGATAGAATACTTTGGGAAAACCGACCGCGTTGTACGGGTCCTCGTCCCATTCCCCGTCCGGCTTCTGCGTCCGGGTCAGATAGGCCATGCCCCGCGCCACCGCCGGATCGTCGCGCAGGCCGGCCGCCATCAACCCCAGCACCGCCCAGGCGGTCTGCGACGGCAGGCTCTCGGTATAGCGGCCGGGCGCCGCGCCTTCGTACGACGCGCAATCCTCGCCCCAGCCGCCATCCTCGCGCTGCACGGCGCGCAGCCAGTCGACCGCGCGCCGCACCGACGGATCGTCCCGCGACACGCCGGCGGCGTTATAGGCGCACAGCACCGACCAGGTACCATAGATGTAGTTGGTGCCCCACCGGCCGAACCAGCACCCTTCCGGCTTCTGGTCCGACCGCAGGAAGGCAAGGCCGCGCTCGATCACCGGCCGGTCCTCGGCGTGGCCAAGCTGCGCCAGGAACGAAATGCACCGCGCGGTCACGTCGGCGGTCGGCGGGTCCAGCAGCGCCCCATGGTCGGCGAAGGGAATGTGGTTGAGGAAATCCATATTGTTGTCGATATCGAACGCGCCCCAGCCGCCATTGCTGCTCTGCATGCCGATGATCCACAGCCGCGCGCGCGCGATCGCCTCTTCGCTGGCCGGGTCGCCCTCGCGATGCAGCAGCATGCCGACCACCGCCGTATCGTCGACGTCGGGGTAGTGATCGTTGCGGTATTGGAAGGCCCAGCCCCCCGGCGGCACGTCCGGGCAGTTGATCGCCCAGTCGCCCTTCACGTCCAGGATCTGCCGGTCGCGCAGCCAGGCGGCGGCGGCGGCCAGCGTCCGCTTCGTCTCGGCGGGGCGGACGCCCTGGGGGCCCGACGCGGCCTCGATCATCGCATGGCCGGCCAGCCCGGTATCCCAGATCGGCGAAACGCAGGGCTGGCAATAGGCCTCGTCCCCATGCTCCACCAGCAGCCCGCGCACCGACTCCCACGCGGTGGCTGCGCGCGGGTCGCTGTCGGGCACGCCCAGCGCGCGGTACATCATCACCGTATTGGCCATGGCGGGATAGATCGCCCCCAGCCCGTCCACGCCGTTCAGGCGCGGCTCGATGAAATCCACCGCCGCCGCGATCGCGCGGCGCCGGGTCTTCTCCGGGATCATCCGCTCGGCCGGACGCAGCACCTTGTCCACATATTTGAACACCCGCCCCAGCGGCGAGCGGTACGGCCCGCGGATCCAGTCGCGGATGCGCTCCGGCGGGGTGACGAACAATTCGGGCACGTGCACGCCGCGCGGATTGACCGCCCGCGGCCGCAGCGCCGCCAGCACCAGCAGCGGCGCGACCACGGTGCGCGACCAGTACGACATGTTCCAGACCGAAAACAGCGCCTTGCGCGGCAGCAGCATCAGCTCGACCGGCATCGCCGGGGTGGCATGCCACGGCACCTCGCCGAACAGCGCCAGTTGGAAGCGGGTAAAGACGTTGCTGCGCTCGGCCCCGCCATGGTCCAGGATGGCGGCGCGGGCCCGGGCCATGTGCGGCGCGTCGATATCGTCGCCGATCGCCTTCAGCGCGAAATACGCCTTCACCGACGCCGAAATGTCGAACCTGCCGCCGTGATAGAGCGGCCAGCCGCCATGCGCGCCCTGGATGCGGCGCAGATAGACGCCGATCCGCGCCTGCAGCGCCGGGTCGATCCGGTCCAGGTAATGTTCCAGCAGCACATATTCCGCCGGGATGGTCGCGTCGGCCTCCAGCTCGAACACCCAGTGCCCGTCCGCGTTCTGGCGGCGGCCCAGCGCGCCGTGCGCCGCCTCGACCGCCCGATCGATCGCCGCCATCGGCGCGTCCATCGGCACGGCCGTACCGGCATCGGCACTGGCATCGGCATCGAGTAAGGTGTCGAGCATCTCGGTCGCGTTCGCCATCATTCCCTGTTCCCCGCCGCCATGCGGGACCTGTTCCGATCTCTATAAAATAATGACCTGGAGCATTTCCACCGAACCGGCGTTCAGTGGAAATGCTCTAAGATCCTGGATATTGGGCCAATTACCGGCGCGCGCGCAACGCCTGCGCGGCCGTGGCCCCCGACCTCATGGCACCTTCGATCGTCGCGGGCAATCCCGTCGCCGTCCAGTCCCCGGCCAGGAACAGGTTGTCCAGCGCCGTCCGCGCGCCCGGGCGCAGCCGCTCCTG
>NZ_JABXXP010000441.1 GCF_013376155.1 Nguyenibacter vanlangensis | reverse complement strand
ACGCTCGAAGCCAATCCCACCAGCGTCGAGGCCGGCCGCCTGCGCGCCTTCCGCGACGCCGGGGTCAACCGCGCCTCGCTGGGGGTGCAAAGCCTCGACGATACCGCCCTGCACCTGCTCGGGCGGCAGCATTCCTCGTCCCAGGCCGTCGCCGCGCTGGAACTGGCGCGCGGCCTGTTCGGACGCATCTCCTTCGACCTGATCTACGCGCGCCCCGGCCAGGCGGCGGCCGACTGGCGCGCCGAACTGGACCGCGCGCTCGGCCTGGCCGCCGACCATCTGTCGCTCTACCAGCTCACCATCGAACCCGGCACGCGCTTCGAGGCCCTGCACCGCCAGGGCCTGCTCGCCCTGCCGGACGAGGACACCGCCGCCGCCCTCTATCAGGACACCGCCCTCGTCGCCGCCCGGCACGGATTGCTGGCGTACGAAGTCTCCAACTATGCGCGCCCGGGCGCGGAAAGCCGCCATAACCTCACCTATTGGCGCTATGGCGACTATCTGGGCATCGGCCCGGGCGCCCATGGCCGCGTGACCATGGGCGGCGCGCTCCACGCCACAAGGCGCCACCGCGCCCCCGAACCCTGGGCCGAACGGGTCGAACGCCACGGCACCGGCCAGATGCAGGACGACATCCTTTCCCCCCGCGACCGGGCCCGGGAAATGCTGCTGATGGGGCTGCGCCTGACCGAAGGCATCGCCCAGGACCGCTTCGCCCGCCGCACCGGCATGGCGCTGGCCCAGGCGCTCGACCCCGCGATCCTGGCCGCCGCGCGGGAAGAAGGCTATCTTTGCCTGGACGAAACGACGGACGGAACGGTGCTGCGCGCCACCGAATCGGGGCGCCTGCGACTCGAAGCCCTGCTGGGCGCGCTGGTGCTCTGACCTCCGCCCCACATAAGCAGGCCGGCCCGGCAGGGCCACTGAAACAGGACCGCCGATGACCATCCCTTCCCTTCTCCGCAAGCGATTCTCCACCCTGGCCGGGGCCGGCCTCCTCGCCGGCGCTTTCCTCGCGGGCGCCGTTCCGGCCACCGCCGCCGCGCCCCAACTGGTCATCGAGGACAATGACTTCCTCGGCCCGGGCGGCTCCGACCAGCAATCGGTCATCCCCCTGCTGTTCAACCCGTCCGTCAGGGTGCTGGGCTTCACCGTCGTCACCGGCGACGGGTGGGAAAACCAGGAATCCGCCCATCTGCGCCGGTTCCTCGAAATCATCGGCCGGACCGACGTGCCGGTGGCCGACGGGGCGGTCTATCCGCTGATCAACAGCGTGCCGATGATGAAGCTGCGCGAACAGCAATTCGGCCTCATCCCCTGGAAGGGCGCCTGGGGCGGAATCGGCACGATCGACCACACCCCCGACACCCAGCCGCCCCTGCCTCCGCTCAAGGAAGGCGCGCCCGCCCTGCGCCCCAGCGACGAAAGCGCGGCCCTGTTCCTGATCCGCCAGGTCCATGCCCACCCGCACCAGGTGACCATCGTCGCCGCCGGGCCGCTGACCAACCTGGCGCTGGCCATCCGGATCGACCCCAGCTTCGCCGCCACGGCCAGGCAGTTGGTGTTCATGGGCGGCCTGCTCGACACCAGCATGAAATCGCTGACCGGCAACGTCGATTTCGCCTCGGACTTCAACATGATCTTCGACCCCGAGGCCGCGCACATCACCCTCACCGCGCCCTGGCCCGCCATCACCGTGGTCGGCAACGTGTCGAACGACCTGATGATGACCCGCGAGTATCTCGCGCGCATCCGGCAGAAGAAGACGCCGATGACCGACTATATCGGCACCTATTACGACCCGCTGCCGATGTGGGACGAAATGGCCGCCGCGATCGCCGTCGATCCCAGCCTGGTCACCGGCGCGATCGACGCCTACATGGATATCGACATCGCCAAGGGGCCGCATTACGGCCACGCCTATGTGTGGCCCGACGCGACCGCGCCCAAGGAAATGGGCATCCGCAAGGTGCGAATCGTGCAATCGATCGATTCGAAACGCTTCCTGGACAATTTCCTCCACCAGGCCCAAAGCGACGTGCACCCGGCCCCGGCCCCGGCCCCGGCCCGGCACTAGGCCCGAAACGGCACGCGGCAATGCTCCACCTGGTCAAGCTGGCGGTTGGAATCGCCTCCATCGACGATCTGTCCCACCGCCAGCGCACGATGATGGACGGCGCGGGCGACGGGCTGGACGGCACCCACGCCGACGGCAACCCGTGGCTGCGCACCCGCATGTTCCCCCGCCGCGCCGAGGAAATCCTCGGCGGCGGATCGCTCTATCGGGTGATCGGCGGCATGATCCTCTGCCGCCAGCGCATCCTCGCCATCCGCCCCGACCAGCGCGAGGACGGTGCCGCCTGCGCCCTGGTCGTCCTGGACCCGCTCATCGTGCCGGT
>NZ_JABXXP010000440.1 GCF_013376155.1 Nguyenibacter vanlangensis | reverse complement strand
ATGGTGGCGCCGCATCCCTCCGCCGTGGACTGGCAGAGCTGGCTGGACGCGGCGCGCGGCCCCGACTGCGTGGTGGTCGACCTGGTCTCCGGCCGGTTCGACGGCATCGCCTTCTGCCGCGAACTGGACGATCTGCGGCAGAAAATCGTGGTGGGCGGCGCCGTCCCGCCACGCATCCTCGGGCTCAGCGGCGGCCAGGCCGCGCGCGGCGCCCTCTCCGCCCGCGCGTTCGAGGCCGGGGTGGACGATCTGGTCTCCGACGATGTCGAGCCCGAAATGCTCGCCCTGCGCATCCGCGCCCTGCTGCGCCGCAAGTTGCTGCAGGACGAGGCCAGGCGCATCGACCATGAACGCCAGGCGCGCGAGATCGCGGTCGAAACCGCCCGCGCCGAGGCCGCCGCCATCGCGTCCAAGGCGTCGCTGGCCGGCGCGCTGGAACAGGCCAACACCGAACTGGCCGCCGCCAACCGCAAGCTGATCGAAACCCAGAGCAAGCTGGTCCAGACCGCGAAGATGGCCTCGCTGGGCGAGCTGGTCGCCGGGATCGCGCATGAAATCAACAATCCGCTCGCCTTCATCCTGGCGCACAAGGACACGGTCGCCCGCCTGCTGGCCCAGGTGATCGACGCCGAGAAGGACGCACCCGAGAACGACATATCCGGGGAAGGCGCGTTCCCCGCCGCCACCTCGGCCGCCGCCGAACGCCGCGCCGCGCTGGCGAAATGCCGCGACCGGGTGGAATCGATGAATCTCGGCCTGCGCCGCATCCAGAACCTGGTGGTGAACCTGCGCAAATTCTCCCGCCTGGACGAGGGCCAGTTCCAGGTCATCGACGTGCCCGAGGCGCTCGAAACCGTGCTCGCCCTGCTGACCCAGAAATTCGGCGGCCATATCGCGGTCGAACGGAACTATCGCGCGCCCGACCGGCTCTATTGCCAGTCCGCGCTGCTCAACCAGGTGATCATGAACATCATCAGCAACGCCGCCGACGCCATCCTCTCCATGACCGACCAGTCCGCTGCCGCCCCCGGCGCCCCCACATCCGCCGCATCCATGCCCGCCGGCCTGATCAGCATCGGCACCGAACTGCGCGCCGCCAACGATCGACAAAACGGCGATCGCCAGAACGGGGGCGATCGCCAGACCTACGTCTTCACCATCCGCGACAACGGCCCCGGCATCCCCCCGGACATGAAGGAACGGGTCTTCGAGCCCTTCTTCACCACCAAGCCCGTCGGGGCCGGCACCGGCCTGGGGCTCGCCATCGCCTATGGCGTGGTGCAGGCCCATCACGGCACGATCACCGCCACCGACGCGCCGGGCGGCGGCACCCTCTTCACCGTCGCGGTGCCCTGGCAGCCCGAACTGGCGGCGCTCCCCGATCTTGGCGCTGATCCTGGCACCACTCCCGGCACCCATCCCGGGGCCATGCCGCCCCCCCGCCCCGTCGGCGCCGGAGCCCCCGCATGACGGCCCGCCCCGTCGTCCTCCTGGTCGATGACGAACCCGAAATCCTCGTGGCCCTCACCGACCTGCTCGAGGATTCGTTCACGATCCTCTCCACCACCTCGCCGGCCGAGGCCCTGGACATCCTGGCCCGCCGCCCGGATGTCGACGTCATCGTCTCCGACCAGCGCATGCCGGAAATGGGCGGCGACGTCATGCTGGCCCGCGCCCGCGCCTTCTGCGACGCCCAGGCGATCCTGCTGACCGGCTACGCCGACATCGGCGCCGTCGCCGCGGCGCTGAACCAGGGCCGCATCTCGTTCTATTCGCACAAGCCCTGGGACGGCGACGCCCTGCGCGCGATGATTGTCCAGGCCGCCCACCGCCACCGGCTGGAAGGCGAACTGCACACCGAACGCATGCTGCTGCACGGGCTGCTCCGGAACCTGCGCTCCGGTCTGGCCTTCAAGGACCCCCAGGGCCGATTCATCCGCATCAACCGCCAGGCCGCCGCCTTCTACGGCCGGGACGAGGCCGCCTGCCTCGGCCAGCGCGAGGAGGACCTGACCGACCCCGCCCAGCTCCCCGCCCTGCGCGCCGCCGAGGCCCGGATGGCCGCCGAGGGCAAGGACGAGGACGTCATCGCCTTTCCCACGCCCGGCGGCGGCACGGTCTGGCGCGAATTCACCCGCGCGCGGCTCGACGCCAATCCGGGCGCCACTCCGGGCAGCGGCTCCCATTCGGTGCTGATCAACCGCGACATCACCCGCCAGCGGGAAATGGAGGCCCGCCTCCGCCAGGCCGAGAAGATGCAGGCCCTCGGCACCATGGCCGGCGGCATCGCCCATGATTTCAACAATCTGCTGACGGCGGTGATGGGCTCGCTGGAACTCGCCACCGACACCGGCCCCCCGCTCGATTCCCGCACGGCCCGCCTGCTCGACAACGCGATGGCCGCGGCC
>NZ_JABXXP010000439.1 GCF_013376155.1 Nguyenibacter vanlangensis | reverse complement strand
CGCCAGGACGGCCCACCATGGGGCATCCCGCCGGCCGGCCGCGCCGCCCGCGCCTGCCGCCGAACAGATCATGACAACCGCCCGCCGCACCCGTTCGGAACAAAGTGTCGGGCGTCTCGAAATGCAGCGCATCCTGCCGGGCATCAACCCGGTCAAGGCGCTCGAAATCCTGCCCGGCGTGGTGTTCGAGAACGCCGATCCCTGGGGCAATAACGAACAGAATTCCTCGCTGTTCATCCATGGCTTCAATCAGAACCAGCTCGGCTTCACCCTGGACGGCGTGCCGCTGGGCGACCAGGCGTACGGCAATTTCAACGGCCTGTCGCCGCAGCGCGCCGCGATCAGCGAAAACATCGCCGCGGCCAATGTCTCCACCGGCGCCGGCGCGCTGGGCACGGCATCGACCAGCAATCTGGGCGGAACGCTGGAATTCCTGACCCAGGATCCGTCCCATCGCGCGGGCGGTCAGCTTGCCCAGACCTTCGGCAGTTGGTCCACCTTCCGCACCTTCGCCCGCATCGATACCGGCGATTTCGGCAACGGCAATTCGGCCTATGTCTCCTGGGCCCGCCAGGACGCGCGGGCATGGGATTTCGCGGGGCACCAGGGCGGCAACCAGGTGAACGCGAAATTCGTCCACCGGTCGGACAACGACCGCATCACCGGCTTCTTCGACTGGTCGGACAAGGTCGAACCGAACGAGGACGGTATCGTCGAACCGAACGGCGGCAGCCTCTATGTCCGTCCCTTCATGTATCCGAACCTGCAGGAGGCCGTAAGCTACTACGACAACTCTCCCGCGTACAAGGCGGCGGGCCTGAACTATCGAAACTACTATTCGGATGCGCAGCGCGAGGATTTCCTGTCCTACGTCAAATGGTCGCATGATTTCAGTGCCAGCCTGCACTGGGACAATCTGTTCTACTACCATCATGATTTGGGCGAGGGCGTGGTCGCCGGACCGATCACCGCCGCCGGCCTGCCCACGCTGTTCTCGGCGTATTTCCCTACTTATTCCGCCTCTCAGCTCTCGCAGGTCTTCGGCGGATCAGGCATGGCCACCCGCACCACCGAATATTGGGACAATCGCGGCGGCCTCACCTCCACCCTGCGTTACCAGCTCGGCCATCACCATATCGAACTGGGCGGGTGGTACGAACGCAACAACAACACCCAGGCGCGGCGCTGGTATCCGTTCGACATCAACAATCCGACCACGCCGTACGAACGCCAGCAGGGCGCGCTGATCGACCAGTATACCAACTATTTCTATACCAATACCTGGACGACCCACCTGCAGGACAGTTGGCAGATCTCGCCGCATGTCACGCTCAATGCCGGTTTCAAGTCCGAACTGGTCTATACCAACGGCATCCTGCCGGTGGCCGGCCTGCCCGGATCGCTGTCGCCCAGGACGGCCGTCACGGTGCCCGGCGGCACCATCGCCGCGACGCGTCCCTTCCTGCCGGCCTTCGGTGCGCTGTGGAACCTGACGCCGCATGAACAATGGTTCGCCAACATCCAGGAAAACATGCGCGCGTTCCAGGCGACCGGCTACGGCAACGCGACACCTTGGGGCGTGACCAGCCAGCAGGCGTTCGAGGATTTCAAGAATCACGGCGAACCGGAAACCGCCTGGACCTATGAAACCGGCCTGCGCACCAACCGGCCGGTCGATCTGGGACCGCTGACCCATATCAGCGGGCAGCTCGAATATTACCACGTGCATTTCTCGAACCGCCTGCTGGCGGTATCGTCCTCGCCCAACCTGGCCTCGATCGTCGGCAGCGCGACCATCCTGACCAATGTCGGCTCGGTCTCGACCGACGGCATGGATCTCTCCTTCACCGCGCAGTTCGGGCCGCATTTCTCATTCTATAACGCCCTGTCCTACAACAAGTCGGTCTATAACGACAATTACGCCAACGGCACCACGGTCGTGCATACCGCCGGCAGGAACGTGGCGGGCGTGCCCGACTGGACCGAAAAATTCGTGGCGTCGGCCAATTGGGGCGATGTCTCGGCCCAGTTCATCGGCGACGTGATCGGCAAGCGCTATGCGACCTACACCAACGACCTGTCGGCCGGCGCCTATGCGCTGTTCAGCCTCAATGCCGGCTACATGATCCACTTCATTCCGCATGTGCGCGGGCTGAAGGTGCAGGGCAACATCACCAACCTGACCGGCACGCGCGGCTGGTCCACCTTGAACATCAGCAACGCTTCGGGCCAATATACCGCTTTTCCAATCGCGCCCCGGATGTATTTCCTGACGCTCAGTGCGAATTTCTGAGGTACCGCACATGCTGACACGCCGATCCGCCCTGGGCCGGCTGGGGGGATTGCTGGGGGTCGCGACGGCCGCCCCCGCCATCCTGCCTGCCGCCATCCTGCCCGCAGCCGGCGCGCGGGCTGCG
>NZ_JABXXP010000438.1 GCF_013376155.1 Nguyenibacter vanlangensis | reverse complement strand
GCTGCGGCAGGTGGGGCTGGCGCACCGCGCGGGCCATTATCCGGCCCAAGTGTCCGGCGGGCAGCAGCAGCGCGTGGCGATCGCCCGCGCGCTGGCGCTGAGGCCGTCGGTGATGCTGTTCGACGAACCCACCAGCGCGCTCGATCCGGAATCGGTGGGCGAGGTACTGAACGTCATGCGCGCGGTCGCGGCGACGGGCGTGACGATGCTGGTCGTGACGCACGAGTTGGCCTTTGCCCGCGAGGTGGCGGACCGGGTGCTGTTCATGGATGGCGGCGTGATCGCCGAGGACGCGCCGACCGAGCTGTTTTTCAACGCGCCGCGGCAGGAGCGCACGCGCGCCTTTCTGGCCGCGGTCCTGGGCCAGGCCAATGATATGTCCGCCAGTGATCTGTCCGCCAATGATCTGTCCGGAAACACGACATGACGATACGCAGCTATGACGAGGTGCCGGTACGTCCGGCGAACATGGCGGGACCGGCGCCCGAATTCCCATGGCCCGACGGCAAGCGCGCGGCGATGATGCTGTCCTTCGACATCGATGCCGAAAGTGCCGTCACCAGCAAGGACCCGGCCCATGCCGAGAAGCTGGTTTCGATGTCCTATGGCGGCTACGAAGCGCGGGTCGGGACGCCCAAAGTGCTGGAACTGCTGCGCGAACTGGGTCTGAAGGCCACCTTCTTCACCACCGGCTGGGCGGCGGACGCGCATCCGGCGATGGTCGAGGCCGTACTGCGCGACGGGCACGAGATCGGCCATCATGGCTATCACCATCTGCTGCCGGACCCGGGATCGCCGCATATCGAAGACGAGCTGCTGCGCGGATTCGAAGCGCTGAAGCGGGGGTTCGGCGTACGGCCCGTGGGTTATCGCGCGCCCTATGGCGAGAGCTGCGACGAACTGCGCACGGCGCTGAAGCGCGAGGGCATGCTGTATTCCAGTTCGTGGCGCGACGATGTGCGGCCCTATCGGCAGGTGCTGCCCGACGGGTCGCCGGGCGTGATCGAACTGCCGCCGACATCGAGCTATGACGACTGGATGCATGGGATGAGCACACGGTTCGGCGCCCGCCCGATCTTTCCCAAGGAGCACGTGCTGTCGATGTGGCGCGACGAGCTTGACGAGACGCGCGCCTGGGGGGCGATGGTGGCGACGGTGCTGCACCCGCTGGTCAGCGGACGCCCGATGCGGCTGCGCCTGCTGCGGCATTTCCTGCATTATGCGATCGAATGCCGCGATGTCTGGATCGCCACCGGCGAGCAGATCGCGCGCCATTTCGAAACCTGCGAGCGCGCGGCCTGATGGCGGGGCGACCCTACCGGATCGCGGGCCTGGATTGGGCGGTGCTGTGGGATGAGGCCGCCGGCACCCATGTCTATGTCCGCGATGCAGACATCGTCATGCTGGGCGGCAGGATCCTGTTTGCCGGCAGGGCGGCCGAGCTGCCGGCCGAATACGCGTCGCTGCCGGCCGATATCGACGGAAGCGGGCTGATGGCCATGCCGGGCCTGGTCGACGTGCATTCCCATCCCGCGACCGAGCCGATGAATCGCGGGCTGTTCGACGAGCTGGGCTCGCCCGGGCTCTATTACTCGTCGCTGTACGAATACATGCCGGTCTTTCGTTCGGACGCCGCCAGCAAGCCGGACTGCGCCCGCGTGGCCTATGCCGAGATGCTGCTTTCGGGGGTGACCACGGTGGTCGACCTGTCCACGCCGTGGGCCGGGTGGCTGGATGTCGCGGCCGAGAGCGGGCTGCGGGTTTGCGTGGCGCCGATGTTCCGTTCGGCGTCGTGGACGACCACCAACGGCCACACGGTGACGTATTCCTGGGACGAGGCGGCCGGACGGCGCGCGCTGGCCCAGGCGCTGGACCTGATCGATGCCGCCGCCGCCCATGGCTGCGGACGCCTGACGGGCATGGTGGCCCCCGCCCAGATCGATACCTGCACGGCCGAACTGCTGCAGGATTCCTTCGCGGCCGCCGCACGGCGCGGCGTGCCCTGGCAGATCCACGCGGCGCAATCCATCGTCGAGTTTCACGAGATCACCCGGCGGCACGGCGTGACGCCCGTGCAGTGGCTGGACAGGCTGGGCGTCCTGGCGCCGCACAGCATTGTGGGGCACGGGATCTTTCTCGACGATCATCCGTCCACGCCCTGGCATACCAAGACGGACCTTGCCGTGCTGGCCGGACGGGACGCGGCGATCGCGCATTGTCCCACCGTGTTCGCGCGGCGTGGCTATGCGCTGCGGGATTTCGGGCGATATCGTGCGGCGGGCGTGCGGATCGGGATCGGCACGGACACCTATCCGCATACCATGCTCGACGATCTGCGCCTGGCGGCCTATCTGGGCCGTATCCAGGCCGGCGCGCCGGACGCGGCGTCCACGCGGGCGGTGTTCGAGGCCGCGACGGT
>NZ_JABXXP010000437.1 GCF_013376155.1 Nguyenibacter vanlangensis | reverse complement strand
GGTGCGCGCGCTGCCCGCGGCACGCAGGGCGTCGGCCGCGTCGTCGCGCAGCATCACCCGTTCCTCGCCCCGCAGGATGGGGCGCGCCACGTCCTGGTTCAAGGCCAGGGCGTTGAATTCACCCGAAACGCGGATCGCGCCCCGCGCGATCAATTGCCGGATCACCCCGCGCCAGAACAGTTCCGGCCTGTCGCGGCCGATGCCGAACACGGTCAGCCGGTCATGGCTGTGGCGCGCCGCCATCTCGCTATCCTTGCCCCGCAGCACCGAGGCGACATGCACCGCGCCGAATTTCTGGCCGATGCGATAGATGGCCGAAAGCACCTTCTGCGCCTCGACCGTGCCGTCGAACGACGCCACCGGGTTGCGGCAATTGTCGCAATGACCGCAGGGTTCGGCCAGGTTCTCGCCGAAACAGGCCAGCAGCGCCTGGGTCCGGCAGCCGGTGGTTTCGGTCAGCGCGATCATCGCCTCAAGCCGCGCGCTCATGACCCGTTTCTGGATGTCGGGGGCGCTGGACTGCTCCAGCCAGTGGCGGGCGCGGGCGATGTCGTCGCCGCCATAGAGCAGGACCGTGTCCGATTTTTCGCCGTCGCGGCCGGCCCGGCCGATCTGCTGGTAATAGGCCTCGGGCGAGGACGGCATGTCCAGATGCACCACCGCCCGGACATCCGGCCGATCGATCCCCATGCCGAATGCGATGGTCGCGACGATCACCACCGGTTCGCCCGAGCGAAAACGAAGCAATGCCGCGCGCTTTTCGATCGGCGACAGGCCGGCGTGAAACGGCAGGGCGGGCCAATCGCGCTCACGCAGGGAGCGGGCCACGCGTTCGGTCTTGTTGCGGCTGCCGCAATAGACGATCACCGCCTCGCCGCCGTGGCGGTCCAGCACGTCGAGCAACTGCCGCGTTTCCGCGGTCTTGGGCCGGACCGCGATATCCAGGTTGGGCCGGTGAAAGCTGGCCCGCAGTACGGTCGCGTCCGGCATGGCCAGCGCATCGAGAATATCGGCCTGGGTGCGCGGGTCGGCGGTGGCGGTCAGCGCGATGCGCGGCACCCCGGGGAAATGCTCGGGCAGGCTGGCCAGCGCGCGGTATTCCGGACGGAATTCATGCCCCCAGGCCGAAATGCAATGCGCCTCGTCGATCGCGATGACCGAGATGGCGAGCCGGGAGAGACGCTCCAGCGTGCCGGGAGACAGCAATCGTTCGGGCGAGACATACAGGATGTCCAGCCGGCCGGCCGCCAGGTCCGCGCGCACCCGGGCCGCGTCCTCGGGCTCGAGTTCGGAATGAAGCGCGCCGGCATTGACGCCCACCTGGCGCAGGGCCGCGACCTGATCGTCCATCAGGGCGATCAGCGGCGAGATCACCAATCCCGTGCCGGGACGGCTGAGGGCCGGAACCTGGTAGCAGATGCTCTTGCCACCGCCGGTCGGCATCAGGACCAGGCAATCGCGCCCGGCCATGACCGCGTCGACCGCCTGTTCCTGGAGGCCGCGGAAATCGGGGAAGCCAAAGACCCGCGCCAGGATCGCGCGCGGCGAGTCGGGGGGCACATGGCCGGTCATGCCGGCATCCGGCGCATCGGCCTGCCGGCGATCAGGAAGCACCGATTTCGATTTCGACCCGGCGCGCGCCGACGGCGCCATCCTCGTTCGACGGCGGGCGGGGGGTCTGCCGGATACGGCTGGGGGCGACTCCGTCGGCAACCAGTTGGTCCGCCACCTTCTTCGCCCGGTCGACGGCCAGCAGCGCGTCGGCCGACAGGTCGCCATGGGCTGCGGCATAGCCTTCGACACTGACGGATGCCTGCGGATAGAGCGCCGCCTGCTGGGCCGCATGCGTGACGACCCAGCGGGCCGGATCATCCAGCCGGCTGGAATCACGCGTGAAGAATACGACGAATTTCCGAGACGGTCCGTTCGTGCAACCCGCCAGAAGGCAGAGACCCAGAATCAGTGACAGGCGACGCATCGGCAGCCCTCCCCCTTGTGTCGGCTGATGGATGAATCGGCCGCCAACAATGCGGAAAAGTCAGCGACGTAACGATAATGCCTTGGTGCCCGCTGGCGGCCGCGCCGTCAACCTCCTGCCGCCGGCATGTCAGCAGAACGGCATGTCAGCAGAGCGGCGTTTCAGACGGGGGCGGCGCGCGCGTGGCCTGCGGTCAGGTGCCAGACGCGGTCCAGGCGTTCGACGCCGACCAGGCGATGCGCGATCAGGATCACCGTGCGGCCGGCCGTCACCGCATAGAGGGTCTCCAGGAAGTCGCGTTCGGTTCGGGCGTCCAGGCCGGTCGCGGGTTCGTCCAGGATCAGGATCGGCGCGTCGGAGAGCAGCGTGCGCGCCAGGGCGATGCGCCGCCCCTGCCCGCCGGACAGGGCGGTTCCGCCCTCGCCCAGCCAGGTGTCCAGC
>NZ_JABXXP010000436.1 GCF_013376155.1 Nguyenibacter vanlangensis | reverse complement strand
CGCGACCGACGTGCCGCGGGACCGACCGCGCCGCCCGACGGGCTGTACCTGACCGGGGTCGGCTACGACCCCGATCCGTTCCGGCCGGAGCGGGGCTGACGGACGAACGGCCAGCGGCGACGCGTCGCGCGGCCGTCAGAACCCGGTCGAGAGCGTCACGAGCGCGGCGAAATTGCCGCCGGTGAGATAGACCGGCGAGCCAGCGGCGACGCTGCTGCCGAAGAGGCCCTTCTGCGTCCTGGCCGTCGCGGCGTAGCTCCCCGGCGCCGACCGGTAGAGATTATTGCCGATATTGACCAGGTTGAGCTGCACCTTGGGACCTTTCAGGCGCCCGACGCGCGGAAAGCGGTAGCCCAGCGTGATGTCCGACACGACATAGCCCGGGATGCTCTGGTCGTTCATGAAGGTCGAATATTGCGACCCGACATAACGCAGATCGAAATTGCCGAAGAACCGCCGGTTGTCGTCATAGGCCAGCCCGACCGCCGCCGTGACCTTCGGCGCCCCGACGGTCGTCTTGCCCGCCGTCGGCAGATAGTCGATCACCGACTGCCCTGCCGCGTTCGTGGCAGACACCGGCACGTTGTTGTCCATCGTCGAATGCAGGTACTGCGCCGACACATAGGGGCTGACGTGATGCCAGGGCTTCAGGCCGATTTCGCCCTGCACACCGCGCGACGTCTGACCGCCGACATTGATCGGTTCGGAAATCAGCATGTTGGTGTTGGGAATATAGGCGCTGGACGTGATCTGATGATTGGTCAGGTTGATGTTGAAGAACGACATCTGGAAATTGACCAGGCCATCGGCATGACGATAGCCGATCTCCTCGGCGATCGTGTATTCCGACTTCAGGCTGCCCGGCTGTTCGACGGCGTGAGAGGCGTTCGGATCGAAGATCTGGCTGTAGGCTTCGACCGATTCCGGCGCGCGGAAGGCGGTCGTGCCGTTCAGGTAGATCTGGTCGTGCGGCGTGACCTGGTAGCTGGCGGCGAATTGCGGCAGGGGTTCGAAATAATTGCCGGTCGTCTTGTAGGGCGCCGCGCCCGGCACGTCGTTGGTGCCCTGTCGGTAGACCATCGCCGCGCGGAAACCGGCGCTGAGCACCAGCCGGTCGTTCAGCAGCCGCAGCGTGTCGGCCAGGTAGAGCGCGTTGACCTGCTGCATGAAATTGAGGTTGTAGCCGCTGAGTATGCTGCCGTCCGCCAGGGTGATCGGATAGCGGCCATAGGCGTTCGCCGCCCTGCCGGACGGATCGACCACCGAGAAGGTCGAAAGCTCTTCATGCATGGTGTAGGAGTACCAGTATCCGAACGACAGCGTATTGATGCCCGTCGTCCAGTCGATCGACGTGTTGATCGCGCCCGTCTTCTGGTTCCACGGATCCACCCCGGCCGTCGTCAGCATCCGCTGTCCGGACGCGTCGACGTAGGAATAAGGCTGGTTCAGGTCACCATATTGCATCGTGCCGTAATAACCGCCCGAGGCGGGAATATTCTCGCCGCCCACCGAGGGCCCGTTCTGGTGCACGAAATAGGGCGTCACGTTCAGCGTCAGGTCGTGCGCCAGCGTGAAATGCATGGGCACGATGACGTCGAGCGAGTTCAGATCGCCGAAATTCAGCTTATAATAAGTTGAATTTCCGGGATAATAGGTCGGCGTGTAGTTGAAACTGGTCCCGTATTGCCGCCACTGCGCGGCGGTCGGTTCGCGCCAACTGGTCTGCTCCTGCCGGTTGAAGCCGAAGATGGCGGTGATCGAATTGCCGTCGCCCCATTCCTTCACGAATTTCGAATCGACGTGATAGCGGGTCAGGCCGCCCGGCCCGCGCCAGTTATTGTTCGACAGATACGAGAAAGAGGCGAAGCCGCGAATGCCGGTATTGCCGATATCGCCCGTATCCAGGCGAAGGAATTCCTTGTTCGCGCTGTGCGTGCCGCCCATCAGGCTGAGAAAACCGCCATATTTGTGACTGGGATTCATCTCGGTGGCCGAAATCTGGCCGCCGACAGCATTGAACAGCGGCGCATTCAGGTCCGGCGCCCCCTGCGAGACGGTGACCGAGCCGAGATTTTCCGTATCCACCAGCATCGAGGTGTAGGGTTCGTAATTGATCGGGTCGGCCAGCGGCGCGCCTTCGAACAGATAGCCGATCTGGCTCTCGTTCATGCCGCGCATCGTGATGTGGTCGCCCGCCGTCCCCAGCGGGCTCTGGCTGGCATAGACCACGCCGGGCAGGTTGGCGATCATCGACGAAATATTGCCCGTCTGCGGCTGCTTGGCGATCCAGTCGCGCGTCACGCCGCTCTGCGATCGCGGCGCGGTCTGCACCGGCATCAGGCCGCCGCCCGGCGTGGTGTTGGTGGTCCCGTCGGCATGGCGCCCGCCGGCCGAAACCGAGATTTCCTCGGTCTGCGGGACCGAGGGGCCGAGCACGCTG
>NZ_JABXXP010000435.1 GCF_013376155.1 Nguyenibacter vanlangensis | reverse complement strand
CGGGGTGGCGTCCAGCAGCATGGCGAGCCGTTCGATGCCGCCCGCCCAGCCGATGGCCGGGGTGCGCGGGCCGCCCATTTCGGCCACCAGCCCGTCATAGCGGCCGCCGGCCAGCACGGTGCCCTGGGCCCCGAGGCGCTCGGTGACGAATTCGAAGGCGGTATGGCCGTAATAATCCAGGCCGCGCACGATGCCCGGATTCTCGCGGAAGGGCACGCCCAGCAGGTCCAGCGCGGAGCGCAGCCCGTCCCAGAAGGCGCGGGCGGGTTCGGTCAGGTAGGCGCCGATCCGCGGCGCGTCGGCGACCAGGGCGCGGTCCTGCGGCGCCTTGCTGTCGAGGATGCGCAGCGGGTTGCGTTCGAGCCGGGCCAGGCTGTCCTCGGACAACTGGTCGCGCAGGTCGGTGAAATAGGCGATGAGGGCGGCCCGCCAGGCGACGCGGCTTTCGGCGTCGCCCAGCGTGTTGAGTTCCAGCACCGTGTCGCCGGCGATGCCCAGGGCGGCGAGGATGTCGCGGCCCATCGCGATCGTCTCGGCGTCCGCCAGGGGTTCGGCGGCGCCGATCAGCTCCGCGCCGATCTGGTGGAACTGGCGGTAGCGCCCCTTCTGCGGCCGTTCGTAGCGGAACATCGGGCCGGCATAGAACACTTTCTGCGGCAGGGACTGGGTCAGGCCGTTGGTGACCAGGGCACGGCAGATGGCGGCGGTGCCCTCGGGCCGCAGGGTGAGCGATTCGCCGCCGCGGTCCTCGAAGGTGTACATCTCCTTCGACACCACGTCGGAGGTGTCGCCCAGCGAGCGGGAGAAGACGCGCGTATCCTCGAAGATCGGGGTCGTCCATTCGTCGAACCCGTACAGCCCGGCGATCCGGCGCGCGGTCTGGACCACATGGGCGTGGCGAAGCTGGGCCTCGCCAATCAGGTCATGGGTGCCACGGACGGGTTGCAAGCTGCTCACGGAGACGAGATTCCTGAATCTGGGCCTGAATTCGGGTGCCCCCGAATTGGCATGGCCGGGCATTGGCATGGCCGGGGCGGACGGCGCCGCGCCCGGGACCGCGAGCGGTACCGGGATGCGGCGAAGGGCGAGCGGGTTCGGCCCTATCGGGCCGGGGCCAGGGCGGATTCGGCCTCGGCCTTGGCGGCCGCTTCTTCGGCGCGGATCAGCTCGGCCTTCTGCTCGACCAGGTCGACGATATGGTCGATCATCGAGTCGGCGGCAATGGTGTGGTCCTGCCGGCCGGCGGAATAGACCATGTGGCGGCCCGAACCGCCGCCGGTCAGCCCGATATCGGTCATCAGCGCCTCGCCGGGGCCGTTGACGACGCAGCCGATGATCGACAGGGTCAGCGGGGTCTGGATGTGGGCCAGGCGTTCTTCCAGCGTCTGGACGGTCTGGATCACGTTGAAGCCCTGGCGCGCGCAGGACGGGCAGGAGATGATCTTGACCCCGCGATGGCGCAGGCCCAGCGATTTGAGGATGTCCCAGCCGACCAGCACTTCTTCCTCGGGCTCGGCCGAGAGGGAGACGCGCATCGTGTCGCCCACGCCGGCCCACAGCAGGTTGCCCAGGCCGATCGAGGATTTGACGGTGCCGGCGCGCTTGGACCCGGCCTCGGTGATGCCGATATGCAGCGGGTGGTCGCAGATTTCGGCCAGTTGCTGGTAGGCGGCGACGGCGAGGAAGACGTCGGAGGCCTTCACGCTGATCTTGAATTCGTGGAAATCGTGATCCTGCAGGATTTTGGCGTGTTCGAGGGCGCTTTCGACCAGCGCGTCGGGGTTGGGTTCGCCGTATTTTTCCAGCAGGTGCCGTTCCAGCGAGCCGGCATTCACGCCGATGCGGATCGAGCAATTATGGTCCTTGGCGGCGTTCACGACCTCGCGCACGCGTTCGGCGCTGCCGATATTGCCGGGATTGATGCGCAGGCAGGCGGCGCCGGCCTGGGCGGCCTCGATCGCGCGCTTGTAGTGGAAATGGATGTCGGCGACGATCGGCACGTTGACCTCGCGCACGATCTCGGCCAGGGCGGCGGTGCTTTCCTCGTCGGGGCAGGAGACGCGGACGATGTCGACGCCGGCCAGTTCGGCGCGGCGGATCTGCGCGATGGTCGCCGCCGCGTCCGTGGTCAGGGTGTTGGTCATGGTCTGCACCGAGATGGGCGCGTCGCCGCCGACCGGAACCTTGCCGACATGGATCTGCCGCGACTTGCGGCGTTCGATATATTGGTACGGACGATAGCTGCTCATGGTCTGCCCTCCGGATGAGGCTGATAACACGGTTCTATCCGACGGCCTGACGGATGGCCGCATACCCGTTTGGTGCTTCCTGCCAAAAAGCGGCGGGTTTGGCCAGAGTAGTCGCTAATGCGGGATGGTCGCCGGCGGGGTGGTGGCAGTGGCGGCTGTTGGCGCGCCGGCTGTCGGGACGCCGGCCGTTGGGGCGTCGGCC
>NZ_JABXXP010000434.1 GCF_013376155.1 Nguyenibacter vanlangensis | reverse complement strand
CCGCAGCGCCTTCGCGCCTTCCGCGCGCCGCACCGGGATCATCCCGGCCAGCAGCAGCATCGGCCCCACCAGCGGCAGGCGCGTCAGCTCCTCTTTCATCACATAGGCCGGCCGCTCCACCAGGTTCATCCACACCAGCGTGTCGAACGCCGACTGGTGCTGCGACGCCACCAGGCAGGGCCGGCCCGCCGGCAGATGCTCCCGTCCCGTCACCACCAGCCGGATGCCGCAGATCCGGCGCAACCCGCCGACCGCCAGCCGGGTCCACAGCTTGGCATAAGGCAGCGCCAGCGACCGCGCGAACAGCCGGATCGGCCACGCCCCGACCCCCATGACCAGCGTCAGCAGCATGAAATAGACGTTGAACAGGCACGCGCGGACAAAAATCATGGCAGGCTTCTCACCTCGGAACGGCCAAGTAGGAACGATCAGGCAGGAACGATCACGCAGGAACGACCAAGCCGCCCTACACGAGAACGCGCCGCACCAGAACCCCACAAGGCGAGCCGCTCCCCTGATTCGGCCCGCGACGCCCGGCCCGGTCTCAGATCCGCAGGGCCAGTTCCTCCAATTGGGTCAGACAGGTCCCCCATCCCTGGAAGAACCCCATTTCCTCGTGCTTTGCCCGGTCCTGCGCGCTCTTGTGCCGCACCAGCGCGCGATAGCGCGTGCCGCCGGGGACCAGCTCCATCGTGATCTCCGCCGTCATGAAGGCTTCGTCATTCGGCCGGGGCGCGAAGCCCGGACCGGCGAAAGCCCAGACCGGCGAAGACGCGGGTCCCGCGTCCCCGGCCGGCCACCGCCGATCACTTCAATTGCGCGGCCGATGCGGCATAGAAGCCGTCGACGTCATGCCACAGCGCGGCGCGGCTCTCGGGGCGAGTGTACAGCATATGCCCGCCGGGATAGAGATGCAGGCCGATCCGCTCGGCGCCGACGGGGATATGGTCGCGGGTCCAGCGTGTGGTGCCGAACGGGCAGGCCATGTCGAAATAGCCGTTGGCGACGAAGACGCGCAGGCCGGGATCGATCGCCAGCAGCTTGCGCAGCAGCGCGACCTGGTCGGTCATCGGCGACCCATGGTCGCCCCAGCGCCACGCGCCGTTCACCTCCATGCTCAGCAGGTCGTACGTCAGCTCGGTGCGAAAGCCCAGCTCGTTCGCGGCATAGCCGGCGAAGGCATTGCCATAGGCCCGGCCGAACCCGAACAGCGTCGGATCGGGGCTGTCGTTGTTATCGATCCCCTCGGGATACGGATCGGCGATGGATTGCGTGAAATCGTACAGCCCATACAGTCGCCCGCCACGACTGCGCACGTCGTGCGACATCGGGTCCAGCGCACCGCGCTGCTTGGCCACCACCTCTTCCGGCAGGCCCGTACGCCGGGCGATCTCGGCATAGAACGCCTGCGCCTCCGCCCCCTGCGGCGGCGCGTTCGCCAGCGTCGTCAGATAGGGCCCGAACGCATAGCGATAGGCATCGTCCAGCGCCGCCGGCGTCAATTGATGCGCCGCGTCCAGATGGGCGGCAATAAAGGTCGGCAGCGTCATGGCCGAGGCCAGCGGATTGTTGGCCGCATCCAGGAACTGCATCTGGATGGCCGGCGAGATCATGACGATGCCGTTGACGATCAGGTTCTGCTGCTGCTGCAACTGCCACGCGACCTGGATCGAGCGGATGCCGCCATAGCTCTCGCCGACCAGGTAATGGGGCGAGGTCTGCCGTCCGTTCTGCCCGACCCACAGTTCGATGGCCTTGGCGAAGGCCGAACCGTCCTTGGTCACGCCGTAATAGGCGTCGGCCGCCTTGTGCGGGTCGATCGGCCGGCTATAGCCGGTGCCGACCGCGTCGATGAACACCATGTCCGTGGCCGGCAGCCAACTGTCGGGATTGTCCACCAGGCGCGCCGCCGCGCCGTCGGTGGGCATGCCCGCCGGGAATTGCAGGGCCCGCGGCCCCGCCGCGCCCAGGTTGAGGTACGCCGTGCCCGCGCCCGGCCCGCCATTGAAGAAGAACGAGACCGGCCGCCCCGGCCCCGCGCCATCCTGGGTATAGGCGACATAGAAGATTTTGGCCCCCGGCTTGCCGTCCTCGTCGCGCAGCGTCAGCGTGCCGGCATGGGCGGTATAGGCGATGGTCCGCCCACCGGCCGTATAGCGATGTTTCGTGACCGAATCCGCGGGCAGCAGCCCGGCCTGGCCGTTCTCCGCGGGCGCGGCCTTGGCCGTGTCGGCCTTCGGCGCCTCGGCCGGCTTGTCGGCGGCAAGGCCAGGGGACGCCAGACCGGGTGCCAGACAGGGCGCCAGACAGGCCGAGGCCAGCAGAAGGGCGGCAAAACGGGTGCGGAACATGAAAATCCTCTCGGTAATCAGCACATCAGAAACATTACAATCGGCGCGCCCGGACCGGCGCGGACGCCGTGGCCGGCAGGGCGGCGTTCAGCACGTCCGC
>NZ_JABXXP010000433.1 GCF_013376155.1 Nguyenibacter vanlangensis | reverse complement strand
CGCGCGGCGCGCGCGCGACGCCCGCCGCCCAACCGGCGCCACAGGCCGAATCCATCGCCGTGTTCGGCCATGGCTCGACCCGGCAGATGACCAGCGTCACCCGCACGATGATGCGGCAGAGCGTGCCCGGCACCTCGCCGCTCAAGGTGCTCAGCCAGTTGCCGGGCGTGTTCTACCAATCCGCCGATCCGTTCGGCGCCTACGAATATTCCAGCCAGCTCTTCATGCGCGGCTTCAACCAGAGCCAGCTCGGCTTCACGCTGGACGACATCCCGCTCGGCGACCAGCAATTCAACAATTACAACGGCCTCTCCGTCACGCGTGCCATCATTTCCGACAATGTCAGCGGCGTCGACGTCTCCCAGGGCGCGGGCGCGATCGACGTCGCCTCCACCAGCAATCTCGGCGGCGCGATCCAGATCCATTCCATCGACCCGTCGCACACGCGCGGCGGCACGGTCGGCCAGACCTTCGGCAGCAACGCCGCCACGCGCACCTTCGTGCGCCTGGACAGCGGCGATCTCAACCCGTCCGGCACCCGCTTCTTCGTCGCCTATGCCCGTACCGACATGGATCTGTGGAAGGGCCACGGCTACGATTATTCCGACCAGGTGAACGCCAAGCTGGTGCAGCCGCTGCCGCGCGACTCGTCGCTCAAGCTGTTCTTCGACTGGAGTTCGATCCAGCAATTCGACTACCAGGACATGACCCCCAATTACCTGCGCACGGTCGGTCCGAACCTCGCGAACTACTATCCCGACTACACGGCCGCGTACCAGGCCGCCCTCGGCCACTATCCGCAGGCCTTGCGCGCCACGAACGACCCGTTCGACGCCGTCTATTACGCGGGCACCGCCAACCGGGTGGATTATCTCGGCGGCCTCACGCTGGACGAAAACCTGACCTCCGACCTGAACTGGAAGACCACGCTCTACGGCCATGGCGATTCCGGCTACAGCACCTGGTCCACGCCCTACATGCCCTCGCCGAACGGCGCGCCGCTGTCGCAACGCATCCAGACGCCGGGCATCGCCCGCGGCGGGTTCGAAAGCGCCGCGACCTGGACGCTCGCGCGCCACAAGCTCAATGCCGGCGTGTGGTACGAATATGGACGCTTCACCGAAGGCCGCTATTTCACCCAGGCGCCGCTGCTGGGGCAGGGGACGCTGGGCAACCCGACCGACGGCTTCCCCGCCGACCAGATCTTCGCCAATGCCTGGCAGGAAGTCTTCACGTCCAACAGCTTCGTCTTCCACCTGCAGGACACGTTCACGGTCACCAGGCAACTCACCGTGAATGCCGGCTTCAAATCCATGGCCGTCTGGGCCGGCAACCGGGTGCCGGTGCAGGACGCGGCCCTCAATGGCGGCCTCGTCGCCCAGGGCGACCTGACGGCCTCCAACGCCTTCCTGCCGCAGGTCTCGGCCAACTGGCATTTCCTGCCGCATCACGAACTGTTCTTCGACGTGTCGCACAATATGCGCGCCTTCCCCCAGGACGGGTTCGGCACCAACGTGTCCGCCACCCCCTGGACCGCGTCGCAGGCCGCGTTCCAGAAAACCAGGAACACCCTGCGCCCCGAAACCGACTGGGTGTACGAAGGCGGCTACCGCTATACCAGCCCGTTCCTCAGCGCGCTCGCCTCGCTCTACCGCGTGAATTTCTCCAACCGGCTGCAGCTCATCACCAGCCAGGCCGGCATCAACCCCATCACGGCGGTGCAGAACGTGGGCGGCGTCACCACCAACGGCGCCGAGGCCAGCATGACGATCCGCCCGCTGCCGGGCCTGTCGCTCTATAATTCCTTCTCCTACGCCCACTCGACCTACGACCAGGACGTCGTCACCGCGTCGGGCGTCGAACCCACCCGCGGCAAGCTGGTGCCGAACTATCCGTCCTACATGTACAAGGGAAACATCACCTACCAGTGGCGCAAGTTCGACGTGCATGTCGACGGCAACTACATCTCCAGCCGCCAGCTCACCTACACCAACGACCTGCATGTTCCCGGCTATTTCCTGGCGAATTTCGGCATGCGCTACAATTTCGGCGATGCCGGCGTGCTGCGCGGGGTCACCGCCAGCTTCAACATCTACAACCTCGCCAACAAGACCTACATCGCCACCACCAACGAACTCGGAAACAATTTCGTCAATACGGGATATAATTATTTCCTGATGGGGGCGCCGCGCCAGTTCTTCGGCACGATCAGCGCGAATTTCTGATGCGCCGCTCGGGGTTTCTGATTTTTTCCGCCTGCGTCGGCAATCTTCTGGAATGGTACGATTTCGCGGTCTATGCGCTGTTCGCGCCCTATATCGCGGCATCCATCTTCCGGGCCACGGATGATTTTTCCCGCCTGGCGCAAAGCCTGCTGGTCTTCGGGCTCGGCGCCGTCGCCCGCCCGCTGGGCGCGCTGCTCATCGGGCTGTACGCGGACCGGCGCGGGCGCGG
>NZ_JABXXP010000432.1 GCF_013376155.1 Nguyenibacter vanlangensis | reverse complement strand
AGCCGGGCGACGGCCGCTATTACGGCGGGTTCGACCGCCGCCATCCCGGCGGCGCCGCAGTCGGTGAATGACGGTCGGCGAATGATGGTCGGTGAATGATGATGGGGGCCGGCGCGTCCGGTCCCCTCTCACCCGGGCCCGTCGCCCAGCCAGTCGTCGATCATCCGCCGGGCGATGGTGGTGGGCGAGGGCAGGGTAAAGCCCAGCGCCGCGTGATTGCGCACCTCGTCGCGCCCCAGCCACCGCGCCTCGGCGATCTCCTCGCGGTCCAGCCGCAGCGCGTCGCCCTGCGCGATCGCGGTAAAGGCCAGCATCAGCGCGCCGGGATAGGGCCAGGGCTGCGCGGAATGGTAGCGGATGCTGCCGACCAGCACCCCGGTTTCCTCCAGCACCTCGCGCGCCACCGCCTCCTCGGGGGTTTCCCCCGGCTCGACGAATCCGGCCAGCGCCGACAGGGTGCGGCTTTCGGGGCCGAATCGCGTGCCCCGCGCCAGCAGCACCCGGTCCTGCCAATGCACCAGCATGATCACCACCGGGTCGGTGCGCGGAAAATGCAGGTGCGTCGGGTCGGCGGTGCAGACCAGGCGGTGCCCGGCCTGGTCCGCCTGGTTCGGCGCGCCGCAATTGCCGCAGAACTGGCTGTGGGCGCGCCAATGCGCCATGCCCCGCGCCTGAGCCAGGATGGCGGCCTCGTCGGCGGGCAGCAGGCCGGCGATCGGCCGCAATTCGCGAAACGTGCCGCGCGCCCTGGGAAACATCAGCTCCGGATGGTCCAGCAGGCTCAGGTCCAGCATGAACAGCGGCCGCTCGTCCAGATAGCCCAGAAAGACCCAGTTCGCCTGTTCCAGGAATTCCGGCGTCATCATCGTGGCGCGCCGCGTCGGCAGCTCGATCCGCGCCGATTCGGTGCCGTCCTGGATGATCAGGTGCCGGCCGCGCCAATACGGCACGAACAGCGTTTCCCCCCCCATCAGGTAGAACGCGATGCGCGCCGCGTCGCCGCGATCCTGCGCCCCCCGGTCCACCGGACTGCCGGAATAGAAATTTCCACCCTTCCGGCCGGGCCTGTACGGGGTCATCATCATGGCCTGCCTCTTCGTCGCCTCTCCCTCTTGTGCCCTACACCCGGTTGCGTGTTAAGAAGGCGCCGGGAGATCGGCGATGGACGGACGCCTTGCCAACCCGGTCAGGTCCGGAAGGAAGCAGCCGCAGTGAGTTTCGTCCGGGTCATCAGTCCGGTCTCCCACCCCGGCAAGCCTGCCTTCGCCGCCATCGCCCGTCGCGCCGCCCCGGTGCGGGTGTCACGCTCAGTTCGGAACCCGTAATGACCGTTTCTTCGGATCATGACAATTCCGAGGATTCGGATCTTCCCGCGCCTCCCGACGACGGTCCCGGCCTGTTCGGCGACATGCCCGCGTCCCCCGCGCCGCCGCCGGCCGCCGCCCCGTATCGCGTGCTGGCCCGCAAATACCGCCCCACCACGCTTGACGACCTGATCGGCCAGGATTCCACCGTCCGGATCCTGCGCAACGCCTTCGCGCTGGGGCGCGTCGCGCATGCCTTCATGCTGACGGGCGTGCGCGGGGTGGGCAAGACGACCACGGCCCGCATCATCGCCCGCGCGCTGAACTGCGTCGGGCCCGACGGCACCGGCGGCCCCACGGCCGATCCGTGCGGCGTGTGCGCCAACTGCGTCGCCATCCTGGCCGACCGTCACCCCGACGTGCTGGAGATGGATGCGGCCTCGCGCACCGGCGTCGACGACGTGCGCGAGATCATCGAGGCCACGCGCTTCCGCCCGATGCAGGGGCGCATGAAGGTCTTCATCATCGACGAAGTCCACATGCTCTCGCGCAACGCGTTCAACGCGCTGCTCAAGACGCTCGAGGAACCGCCGCCCCAGGTGACCTTCGTCTTCGCCACGACCGAGCTGCGCAAGGTCCCGGTCACGGTCCTGTCGCGCTGCCAGCGATTCGATCTGCGCCGTGTGCCGCAATCCGACCTGGCCGCGCATTTCGACCGGATCGCCCGCGCCGAGGGCGTCGTGTGCACGCCCGACGCGCTGGCCCTGATCGCCCGCGCCGCCGACGGCTCGGTGCGCGACGGGCTGTCCCTGCTGGACCAGGCCATCGCCCAAGGTGCCGACACTCAAGGTCATGATGCCCAAGGTCATGACGCCCAGGGTGCGGAAGCGAAGGGCGTCGTCGGTGCCGAACGCGTGGCCGACATGCTGGGCCTGGCCGATCGCGGCCGCGTCTTCGACCTGCTCGAGGCCGTGCTGGCCGGCCGCCCCGATCAGGCGCTCGCCATCACGGACGAGGCCCATGCCCGCGGCGCCGATCTCGGCGTCATGCTGGGCGACGTGCTGGAACTGGTCCACACCGTCTCGCGCCTCAAGGCCGTGCCGGCTCTGCGCCACGCCCCCGACCTGCCCGAGGCCGAGCGCGAGCGCGGC
>NZ_JABXXP010000431.1 GCF_013376155.1 Nguyenibacter vanlangensis | reverse complement strand
GACCTCGCCGCGCGGCTCAGCGGCTCGGGCGACATCTTCGACCGCCGCGGCCGCCGCCCCACGGCGTCGCTCAATTTCGTGACCTCGCACGATGGTTTCACGCTGATGGATGTCGTCAGCTATTCGACCCGCCACAACGACGCCAACGGTGAAGGCGGCCAGGACGGCCATTCGGAAAATTTCAGCGCGAACTGGGGGGTCGAGGGCCCGACCGACGATCCCCCCATCCTCGCGGTGCGCGACCGGCTCCGCCGCGCCATGCTGGCCACGATGTTCTTCTCGCAGGGCACGCCCATGCTGCTGGCCGGCGACGAGTTCGGCCAGACCCAGGACGGCAACAACAACGCCTATTGCCAGGATAACGGCACGGCCTGGCTGGACTGGTCGCTGGCCGGCAGCCCGAGCGGCCAGACCATGATCGATTTCGTGGCGCGGTTGGTCGCGCTGCGCAAAGCGCGCCCCTCGCTGCGCTGGAACGGCTATCTCCACGGGCGCCGCGAAACCATGCCCGGCCTCAGCGACATCGCCTGGTACGGCCCCGACGGCACCGTCATGACGACCGATTCCTGGAACGACGCGGCGGGCCGCGTGCTCGGCGTGCTGCGCTCCGTCGCCGATGCTTGGAACGGCCCCGACACCACCTATCTGATCATGAACGCGGGGGCCGAGGACGCGGATTGCACGCTGCCGCCGATCCCCGGGACCTGGACGCTGCTGCTCGACAGCGCCAATCCCAACCGTCCGCCCGGCACGGCACCGGACGGCGGCCAAGGATCGACATACCTGGGGGCGGGACTGCCGGCCGAGGGGCAGGGGGGGCAGAACCCGTCGCACTGGATCGTCCCCGCCCACGGCGCCGTGCTGCTCGGCTTCACCCCGCGCACGAAGATCTGAAGGGGATTGCCCATGCGCACGACTCACGCCTTCGCCTGCACGTTCGGCGCGACGGTGATCGCGCCGCATTGGACCCGGTTCCGCTTCTGGGCCCCGTCCTGCAACCACGTGACCCTGGAAATCGAAGGCGCGTCTCCCCTTCCCATGACCGCCGAAGGCGCCGGCTGGTTCGTGGCCGAGGCCCCCTGCGGCGCCGGCGCCCGCTACCGCTACCGCGTCGCCCCCGGCCTCGCCGTCCCCGACCCTGCCTCCCGCGCGCAACCCGACGACGTCCAGGGCCCCAGCATGGTGGTCGATCCGCGCGCCTATGACTGGACGGCCGATGACCGGCGCGGCCTGCCATGGCGCGGCCTGCCCTGGGAACAGGCCGTCATCTACGAAATCCATGTCGGCGCCGCGGGCGGGTTTCGCGGCGTGCGCGCGCAGTTGCCGCGCCTGGCCGCGCTGGGCATCACCGCGATCGAACTGATGCCGCTGTCCGAATTTCCCGGCGGCCGCAACTGGGGCTATGACGGCGTGCTGCCCTATGCGCCGGAATCCGCCTACGGCACGCCGGACGACCTCAAGGCGCTGGTCGACCATGCGCACGCGCTGGGCATGATGGTCTTCCTCGACGTCGTCTATAATCATTTCGGACCGGACGGCAATTTCATCGCCGCCTACGCCGCCCCCTTCTTCCGCGCCGACCGCCCCACGCCCTGGGGGGCCGCCATCGATTTCCGCCAGCAGGCGGTGCGCACCTATTTCACCGAAAACGCCTTGTACTGGCTGATGGAATATCGTTTCGACGGCCTGCGGCTGGACGCGGTGCACGCGATCGCCGACCGCGAATGGCTGCTCGAACTCGCCGCCCGCGTCCGCGCGCGCGTCGAGGCCGGCCGCCATGTCCACCTGATCCTGGAAAACGAGCATAACGATGTCGGCCTGCTGCAATCCGGCTTCGACGCGCAATGGAACGATGACGGCCACAATGCCGCGCACGTCCTCCTGACCGGCGAGCATGAAGGCTATTACCGCAATTTCGCCGACGAACCGATCATCCACCTCGCCCGCGTGCTGGGCCAGGGCTTCGCCTTCCAGGGCCAGTTCTTCCCCACGCTCGGCCGTCCGCGCGGCATGCCCTCGGGCAGCCTGCCGCCCTCGGCCTTCGTGCTGTTCCTGCAGAACCACGACCAGATCGGCAATCGCGCGATGGGCGAACGGCTGACCGTGCTCGCCGATCCCGACGCGCTGCGCGCCTGCTACGGGCTGCTGCTGCTCGGCCCGCAGATCCCGCTGCTCTTCATGGGCGAGGAATGGGGCTCGCGCCGCCCCTTCCTCTTCTTCACCAGCCACAAGCCCGAACTGGGGCAGATCGTGCGCGACGGGCGGCGGCGCGAATTCGCCGCCTTCTCCCATTTCGCCGATCCGACCCTGCGCGAGACGATCCCCGACCCCAATGCCCCGGAAACCTTCGCCGCCTCGCGGCTCGACGAGTCCGAGACCGAGACCGCGGACGGCAGGGCATGGCTGGACCTGACCGGCCGCCTGCTGCGCCTGCGCGCGCATCACATCGTGCCGCGCCTG
>NZ_JABXXP010000430.1 GCF_013376155.1 Nguyenibacter vanlangensis | reverse complement strand
AGGCTGTTGGCCCGCACGCGGGCGCGCGGCCGCACCAGCAGCACGTCATGGTCGTGATCGTTGGCGGCGATGTCGTTCCGCCCGAGCACGCGGCGGAATAATTGCGCATATTCATGCGCCTTGTGCCCCCAGGACACGTCGTAATGCGCGGCGTTGCGCTGCAGCGCCATCCATCGGGCGCGGTCGCGATACAGGTTGGCGCCGCGGCGGACGGCATTGACCAGCGTGTCGCCATCGGTCGGCGAGAACAGCAGGCCGGTCGCGACATTGCTGGTCATCGCGGCCTGGTTGGCGTCGATGATCGTGTCGGCCAGCCCCCCGACCCGGGCGGCGATCGGCACGCAGCCATAGCGCGCGGCGCAGAGCTGCGTCAGGCCGCAGGGTTCGAAGCGCGAGGGGATCAGCAGCCCGTCGACCGAAGCCTGGATCCGATGGCCGAGCTGCTCGCTGTAGCCGATATGGCAGGCCAGGCGGTCGGGATAGCGGCGCGACAGCCGGGCGAAGGCCTGTTCCATCGCCGCGTCGCCGCTGCCGACCACGACGAGCTGCGTGCGGTCGTCGAGGATGCGCGGCGCGATGTCGGCCAGGATGTCCACGCCCTTCTGCCCGGTCAGGCGGCTGACCAGCCCCAGCAGGAAGACGTCCGGATCCTGGGGCAGGCCGAATTCGGCCTGGAAGGCGCGCTTGTTGGGGCGGCGGCCGCGAATGTCGCCGACCTGGTAGGGAAAGAGCACCGCCGGGTCGGTCGCGGGATTCCAGTCGTCAGTGTCGATGCCGTTCAGGATGCCGATCAGCCGGTCGGAGCGCGCCCGCAGCAGCCCGTCCAGCCCCATGCCCCATTCGGGCTGCTGGATTTCGCGCGCATAGGTGGGCGAGACCGTGGTGATCCAGGTCGCGAAATGCAGCCCGGCCTTCAGGAAGCCGATATCGCCGTGATATTCCACCCCGTCGATCGCGAAGGCATGCGGCGGCAGGCCGAAATTCGCCAGGTCGGCGGCGGGGAAGCGCCCCTGGAAGGCGATGTTGTGGATGGTATGTACCACCGGCGCCGCGGGCAGCCCATCATAATGGGTATAGGCCGCCGTCAGCCCGGCCTGCCAGTCATGCGCCAGCACCAGGTCGGGGAGGCAGGCCGCGACCTGTCCCTGCGCGATCGTCGCCGCCACGCGCGAGAGGGTTGCGAAACGCAGGCCGTTATCGGGCCAGTCCGCGCCGTCGGGGCCGAGATAGGGATTGCCCTTGCGCCGGAACAGGGCCGGGCAGTCGATCACCAGCAGATGATGGCCGGCCGCGTGGCCGTCGAGCAGCGAGACCGTGACGTCGGGCAGCGGCGTGAATTCGGCGACCCGGACCGGGCCCTCGAGCGCGTCGAGCACCGCGGGGTAGCCGGGCAGCAGGGTGGTGACCATCACGCCCTCGGCCCGCAAGGCGACGGGCAGCGACCCCACGACATCCCCCAGGCCCCCCGTCTTGACGAACGGAAACATTTCCGAAGCGACGGAGAGAACCCGGATGGATCCGGGCGCCTGGTGGTGTCGATCCATCGTCACTGAGCCTTATTGTCCAGAGGGGAACGGCATTCGAACGAAAAGCGGCGGAATAAAGCCTGCGAAAGTTTAACGGCTTGAGGAGGCCGGGGGCGCAGGTGTCACGGCAAAGTGATAATAATGGAAGAATGTCGACAATATCAAAAAAGATGAGAAATTTTTTCCAGGATGAGACGCGTGGTCCATCGGCGGGCGGCCGCTATATCGTTACGTATATAAAACGTCCTGCCGGCGGGGTCATTCCACCACATCGCGATCTGCACTAGAAGAAAAAACAGCGAAAAATCCGAGGATCAGCGGCCGTCATGACTCCCCTGCCCCCGACCGGCGCCATACCCGCGCGCAGCGCGCGCGAGGCGCGCCATGTGGCGATCGCCTGCTTCCTGGGCTGGATGCTGGATGCCTGCGATTTCTTCGTGGTGCTGTTCACGCTGGACAATGTGGCGCGCAGCTATGCGGCGTCGATCGAGGCGGTGCTGCTGGCGCCGACATTGACCCTGATCAGCCGGCCGGTGGGGGCGTATCTGTTCGGCCGCGCCGCGGACCGGTACGGGCGGCGGCCGATCCTGATCGCGGCGATCCTGTCCTATTCGCTGGTCGAGCTGCTGTCGGCGCTGGCACCGACGCTGGGGCTGTTCCTGTTCCTGCGGCTGCTGTTCGGCGTGGCGCTGGGCGGCGAATGGGGGGTCGGGACCGCGCTGACCATGGAGAGCGTGCCGCCGCGCTGGCGCGGCATGACCTCGGGCCTGCTGCAGGCGGGGTATCCGGCCGGCTACCTGCTGGCGTCGCTGCTGTTTCTGCTGCTGCCGGTGCTGGGCTGGCGCGGGTTGTTCGTCCTGAGCGCGTCCAGCGGGCTGTCGGCCATCTATATCGTGCTGTTCGTCAAGGAAAGTCCGGAATGGCTGGCGCGGCACCGCGTGGCGGCGGGCGGCC
>NZ_JABXXP010000429.1 GCF_013376155.1 Nguyenibacter vanlangensis | reverse complement strand
CCCCCCCCCCCCCCCCCCCCGCCCCCCCCCCCCCCCCCCCGCGCCCCGCCCGCCCCCCGCGCGCCCCCCGGGCCCGGCGGCCCGGGCGCCCCGCGGCCGTGACGGGCCGCGCCCGTCAGGCCGCCTTGTCCTGCCCGGCCGCCAGACGGCCGAGCGCCTGGACCGTGTCCTTGGCCAGCCGGATGCGCTGGGCGTTCGTCAGTTCGCGCACCAGCGCCAGCTTGTGGTCGGGCCGCAGGCGGACATTGGCTTCCTTCTGCGTCGCGATCCAGCCGACCAGTCCGCCGGGATTGGCGAAGCTGTTGCCGCGGAACTGGAGCACCATGCCCTTGGGCCCGGCTTCGAGCCGTTCGACGCCGGCCTCGCGGCACAGGCGCTTGAGCGTGACGACGTCGAGCAGGTTGCGGACCTCGTCGGGCGGCGTGCCGAAGCGATCGACCAGTTCGGCCTCCATCGCCTCGATCTCGGCATCGTTGGCCAGGGCGGCGATGCGGCGATACAGGCCCAGCCGGACCGGCAGGTCGGTCACGTAGCCCTCGGGGATCAGCACCGGCAGGCCGAGGATGATGTTGGGCGTCCAGTCGCGGTCCTGGAGCTTGCGCTTGCCCTTCTCGACGCGCAGTTCGGCCACCGCGTCCTCGAGCATCTGCTGGTAGAGTTCGATCCCGACCTCGCGGATATGGCCGGATTGCTCGTCGCCCAGCAGGTTGCCGGCGCCGCGCAGGTCGAGATCGTGCGAGGCGAGCGTGAAGCCGGCGCCCAGCGTGTCCAGCGTCTGCATGACTTCCAGCCGTTTTTCGGCCGCGGCGGACAGGACATGGGTCTGCGGCCAGGTCAGGTAGGCATAGCCGCGCTGCTTGCCGCGCCCGACGCGGCCGCGCAACTGATAGAGCTGGCCCAGCCCGAACATGTCGGCGCGATGGATGATCAGCGTGTTGACCGCCGGCATGTCCAGCCCGCTTTCCACGATGTTGGTGGAGAGCAGGATATCGTATTTGCCGTCGCCGAATTCGGTCATGACCCGTTCCAGCTCGGTCGGCGTCAGGCGGCCATGGGCCTGGACGAGCCGCGCGTCGGGCACGATGTCGTGCAGGCGCGCGGCCATGCGGTCCAGGTCCTCGATCCGCGGGACGACGCAGAAGATCTGTCCGCCGCGGAAGCGCTCGCGCTGGATCGCCTCGCGGATCACGACGCTGTCGAAGGGCATGATGAAGGTGCGCACCGCCAGCCGGTCGGTGGGCGGGGTGGCGATCAGGCTCATTTCCCGCACGCCGGTCAGAGCGAGCTGGAGCGTGCGGGGCAGCGGCGTGGCCGAGAGGGTGAGGACGTGCACGTCCTCGCGCAGCGCCTTCAGCTTCTCCTTGTGGGCCACGCCGAAATGCTGTTCCTCGTCGATGATCAGCAGTTCCAGGTCGGCGAACTGGACGCCCTTGGCCAGCAGCGCGTGGGTGCCGACCACGATGTTGATCGTGCCGTCGGCCAGGCCCTTGCGCACGGCGGCGGCCTCCTTGGCGGTGACCATGCGCGAGAGCTGCGCCACCGTGATCGGCAGGCCCGCGAAACGGGCCGAGAAGGTGCGGAAATGCTGCCGCGCCAGCAGGGTGGTGGGCACCACCACCGCGACCTGCGCCCCCGACAGGGCGGCGACGAAGGCGGCGCGCAGCGCGACCTCGGTCTTGCCGAAGCCGACATCGCCGCAGACCAGCCGGTCCATCGGCCGGCCCGAGCCCATGTCCTCCAGCACGTCGGCGATCGCGCGGGACTGGTCCTCGGTCTCGACGAAGGGGAAGCGGGCGCAGAATTCGTCCCACAGCCCTTCGCCCGGGGCCAGGGCGGGGGCTTCGCGCAGCGCGCGCAGGGCGGCGGTGCGGATCAGTTCACCCGCCATGTCGCGGATGCGCTGCTTCATCTTCGCCTTGCGGTTCTGCCACGAGGCGCCGCCCAGCCTGTCCAGCGCGACCCCGGCCTGGTCGGAGCCGAAGCGGCTGAGCAATTCGATGTTTTCCACCGGCAGGAACAGTTTTTCGTTCCCGTCATAGATCAGGCGCAAGCAGTCGTGCGGCGCGCTGCCGACGCCGATCGTCTCGAGCCCGTCATAGCGGCCGATGCCGTAATCCTGGTGGACCACCAGGTCGCCCTCGGCGATTTCCGAGGCTTCGGCGATGAACTGGTCGGCCTTCCTGCGGCGGCGGGGCGGGCGGGCGATCCGTTCGCCCAGCAGGTCCTGCTCGGAGACGAAGGCCATGTTGTCGGCGATGAAGCCGCGTTCCAGCCCCATGATGGTCAGCCCGACCGTGCCGGGCGGCATGTCGTGGTCACGCGACCAGGTTTCGACCACCCGTACCCGCATGCCGTGTTCGCGCAGCAGGCTGGCGATCCGTTCGCGCGAACCGCGGGTCCAGGCGGAGACGTAGGCGCGGCGTCCGACCTCGGCCCATTGCCGGACCTGGGCGTCGAGCAGCGCGAAGACGTTCTCGCGCCCCTC
>NZ_JABXXP010000428.1 GCF_013376155.1 Nguyenibacter vanlangensis | reverse complement strand
GGCCTGGACGCCCCGTTCGGCGATCAGGCGGCCGGCCGCCACGTCCGGGCTTTCGGCAGCGGCAGGTTGCGTATCCTGGGCAGAGGGCTGTGCTGGGGCATGGGCCGGCATTCCGGCCAGCAGGCATGCGCCTGCGATCGCCAGGGCGCGTACGCGCCGCCGCGCCTGTATCCTGCCCGCCAGTCCGTGCATGCCGCTCTCCCCCACGGGCTTTGCCTGGATCGCCTGCCGCGGGATCGCCGACGAAGCCGACCGGTCGTGAAACCTCGTTGTCCGGCCGCTTCACGCGGTCGCGACGGGTGCGTTTTGCACATCTTTCGCTTCCGTGACAACTGCGACCGGCCTGGCTTCGGACAAGGGGCGGAACATGCCGCGTGCCGCGTGCCGCATGCCCCTGGCGATGACGGCGCCGGCGGTTACAATATGGTGAGGGGTAGCGCGCAATCCGTGCCGTTCGTGCATGAATGGATCGGCCGGCGCAGCGCGCCGCCAGACGGGAACGAAGTGCATGCTCCTGGCCGAAACGATTCTTGCCTCCGGCGGGCATGCGCCCGGTGTCGAGCATGTCGCGCCCGCCGACATCATGACGCCGGCCGACCGGTACCAGGAATTGTTCGTCGCCGTGCAGAGCGGCCGGATCTTTCCGGACAGCAAGAGCTTCGTCGATTGCGTGCCGCGCCGCGCGCCCGAGGCGATCCTGCGTGCCTATCGCGCCGGAAACGCCGCCGCCGGATTCGACCTGTCGCGCTTCGTGGCGGAGAATTTCACGCCCGAGCCCGTCGTCGCCAGCCGCTATGTCTCGGATCCCGGCCAGTCGCTGGCCGCCCATATCGACGGTCTGTGGGGCGTGCTGTCCCGCCATCCGGACGACCACGCGGCCCATGGGTCGCTGCTGCCGCTGCCGCATCCGTACGTGGTGCCGGGCGGCCGGTTTTCCGAACTGTATTACTGGGATTCCTATTTCACGATGCTGGGTCTGGCCGCGGGGGGCAAGCACCGGCTGCTGCACGCGATGGCCGATAATTTTTCCTTCATCATCCAGGCCTATGGCCATATCCCCAACGGCAACCGCAGCTATTATCTCAGCCGTTCGCAGCCGCCGGTCTTTGCGCTGATGGTCGGGTTGCTGGAACGGCACGGCCTGCGCCAGGCGGTGCGTTACCTGCCGGATCTGCTGCGGGAATATGCCTATTGGATGGACGGGGCCGACGGGTTGTGCCCCGGCGAGGCCCGCCGCCACGTCGTCTGCCTGCCGGACAACATGCTGCTGAACCGCTATTGGGACGATCGCGACACCCCGCGCGAGGAAGCCTATTGCGAGGATGTGGCGACGGCGGCGGCCGGCACGCGCCCGGCCGCGGACATCTATCGCGACCTGCGGGCCGGCGCCGCGTCGGGATGGGATTTCAGTTCGCGCTGGCTGGGTTCGCCGGACGACCTGTCGAGCATCCGCACCACCGCGATCCTGCCCGTCGACCTCAACAGCTTTCTCCATCTGCTCGAACGTCAGATCGAACGGCTGAGCCGCCTGGCCGGGGACGAGGCGCGTGCCGTCCTGTTCCATCGGCGCGCCGCCATCCGCCGCCGGGCCATCGACCGGTATTTCTGGCAGCCGGAGCAGGGGGCGTTCGTCGATTACGACTGGGCGTTGATGCGGCATCGGCCGCAGGTCACGGCGGCTTCGGCCGTGCCGCTCTATGTCGGGCTGGCCAGCCATCACCAGGCGCACCGCGTCGCCGCCACCCTGGCCGAGCGGCTGTTGCTGCCCGGCGGACTGGCGACCACCGAACAGCACAGCATCCAGCAATGGGACCGCGCCAATGGCTGGGCGCCGCTGCAATGGATGGCCATTCACGGCATGCGCCGCTATGGCCTGTATGCGCAGGCGCGCGACCTGTCCCATCGGTGGCTGGCCACGGTTGCGGGCCTTTATGCGCGCGAGGCCAAGCTGGTCGAGAAATACGCCATCGGATCGGCCCCCGACGGGCTCGGCGGCGGCGGCGGCGAATATCCGCTGCAGGACGGGTTTGGCTGGACGAACGGCGTCACGCGCATGCTGCTGGCCGACTATGCCGACCACCACGCCCATCATGCCCGTGCCGGACGCGTGCGGCACTGAGGCACGGGGCAACGCTGTACCGGCACCTTATGCATTGACGCGGCCCCGCCTGGAACCATCCCGCCCCATGCCGGTTGATAGGCGCACAGAGGGGGAACCGCAATGTCCAGGTTCGCGCGCGATGGCGACGGCCCCAGGCGGCCGATGCCGACGCCTAATCCGGGCCCGTTCAATCCCGACGACCCGATGCCCGACGAGGGGCCGCCGGACGACGACCCGTTCGAGCCGGATGACGATGATGCGGGGCCGGTTCTATGACATTTCCCGATCGCAGTCCCGACCCCGAGCATGAGGGGGTGCCCGGCCCCCATCCGCAGCCGCCGGTGCCCGACCAGGTTCCGCCGGGAGTCGACCCGCACAAGCCGGCG
>NZ_JABXXP010000427.1 GCF_013376155.1 Nguyenibacter vanlangensis | reverse complement strand
CTCGGCCCGGCTCATCCGCGCGCCGTGGCGCCGCCCGCTGGCCAGCAGGCCGAAGGCGACATTCTCCCAGACCGGCAGGCTGTCGAACAGCGCCGCGTTCTGGAACAGCATGCCGATCCGCTCGATCACCGCCTCGCGCCGCCGCGCCGACAGCGGCACCACGTCCACCCCGTCGATCTCGATCGACCCCGCGTCGGGGGTGATCAGCCCCAGGATACAGCGCAGCAGCACCGACTTGCCGCTGCCCGACCCGCCGATCACCACCATCGACGTGCCGGGCATGACATCCAGGTCGATGCCGTCCAGCACGATCTTCGGGCCGAACGCCTTGCACAGGCCGCGAATGCGGATCTTGGGAATGTCGGGCGTCATTGCGAAAAGAACACGTCGGTCAGAAGATAATCGGACGCCAGCAGCAGGATCGACGCCGCGACCACCGCCGCCGTGGTGGCGGCCCCCACGCCCTCGGCCCCGCCCCGGCTGTTATAGCCATGGTAACAGCCCATCAGCGCGATCAGGAACCCGAACACCCCCGCCTTCACCAGCCCCACCGTCACGTCGATCGGCTTCACGGCGGCAAAGGTCGCGGCGATATAGACGGGGGCCGAAAAATCCAGCTTGGCGATCGACACCGTAAAGCCGCCCAGCACGCCCAGTATGTCCGCCACCACCACCAGGCACGGCAGCGCCAGCGTCCCGGCCAGCAGGCGCGGCGTCACCAGGTATTTCATCGGGTTGGTCGACAGGGTGCGCAGCGCGTCGATCTGGTCGGTCACCCGCATGGTGCCGATCTCGGCCGCCATCGCGGCCCCGACACGCCCCGCGACCATCAGCCCGGCCAGCACCGGCCCCAGCTCGCGCGTCACCGACAGCACCACGATGCCGGCGATCGCGCTCTGCACATGGTACTGGGCAAAGCCGGTATAGGATTGCAGCGCGATCACCCCGCCCGAAAACAGCGCCGTCAGCGCCACCACCGGCAGCGAGAAGAAGCCGATCTCCACCAGCGACCCCAGGAAGATCCGCCAGTAGAAGGGCGGACGCACCAGGTGCGACAGCGCCGCGGCCCCGAACAGCGTCAACGCCCCGGCCGTCCGGACCAGGTTCAGGGCGGCGCGCCCAAGGGCGGCGATGAAATCGAACAGGGCGTTCATGCGGAATACCGCGCGCAGGCCGCAGGGGCCGATCCGGCAGGTCGTCGCCAGTGCGCATGTTCGGTCAGGCTGTCAGACATGGCCCTGCCGTAGCGCGGCTTGGCCGGCGCGTCAAAATACGGAATGTCACACCAAAAAAAAACGGCGCCGTAAAGCGCCGCGTAGTTTAGGGAGGAAACGTCCATGAAGCGCGCATAACGCCACTTCATGCGCCATTATTGCCGGGCCGGACCGCGCCGAGTCAAGAAAATTGTGCACTGCAAAATCAACAAAATGCCCTATCCGGGGGCCGTGGTTCCAGGGTTCCAGGTTCCGGGGGCCGCGCGCCGGACCGCACATGGCCTCTGGCCAAGCCGCCCCCGCCGAAGCATAGTCCGCCCACGCGTCGAACATCCATGACGGACAAGGAGGGGATGCCATGCGCATTGCAATGATCGGCGGCGGCTATGTCGGCCTTGTCTCGGCGGCGTGCTTTGCCGAATTCGGCAACCAGGTCTCGGTGGTGGAAATCGACCCCGACCGCCTGGCCGCCCTGCGCACCGGGCGCATCCCCATCTACGAACCCGGGCTCGATACGCTGGTGGCCGACAATGCCCGCGCCGGCCGCCTGTCCTTCGGGTCCGATATCGCCGACGCCGTCACGGGGGCCGAGGCGATCTTCATCGCCGTCGGCACCCCGCCCCGCAACGGGGACGGCCAGGCCGACCTGACCTATGTGCACCAGGCCGCGCGCCAGATCGCCCGGGCGATGGGCGACTATGCGGTCATCGTCACCAAATCGACGGTCCCGGTCGGCACCAGCCGCCGCATCGCCGAAATCGTGCGCGAGACCCGGCCCGACCTCGATTTCGACGTCGCCTCCAACCCCGAATTCCTGCGCGAAGGCAGCGCGATCGGCGATTTCATGCGCCCCGACCGCGTGATCGTCGGCCTCGACCAGACGGCGCCTGACGGCGGCGCCCGCGCCCGCGCGGTGCTCTCGGCGCTCTACCGCCCCCTCTATCTCATCGAGGCCCCGGTCCTGTTCATGGCGCTGGAAACCGCCGAACTGACCAAATACGCCTCCAACTCCTTCCTGGCGATGAAGATCTCCTTCATCAACGAAATGGCCGACCTGTGCGACAAGGTGGGCGCCAACGTCCACGATTTGTCGCGCGGCATGGGGCTGGACGGGCGCATCGGCCGCAAATTCCTCCATCCCGGCCCCGGCTATGGCGGCTCCTGCTTCCCCAAGGACACGCTGGCGCTCACCCGCATCGCCCAGGAAGCCGGCGCCCCGACCCGGCTGATCGAGGCCACGGTGGGCGTCAACGACGCGCGCAAGGTCGCCATGGCCGGCCGCAT
>NZ_JABXXP010000426.1 GCF_013376155.1 Nguyenibacter vanlangensis | reverse complement strand
CGCGGCGGCCAGCGGGCGCCGCTCCTCGGGCGGCACCGCCAGCACCCGCAATTCCGCCTGCAGATCCTCGATCTGCAGCGCCAGCGCGTCCAGCCGCCCCTTCACGCCGAACACGGCAAAGGGCATCAGCAGCCAGACAAAGGCAAACAACGTCCCCAGGATCAGCAGCACTAGCTGCAACCACCAGGGCATCCAGTCGAGGAACGGCAACGGCATCGCGATACGACCAGAAAAGAACGGACCTCCGCCCATGTGACCAGATCAGGCCACGCCGGCGCAAGGATCCCGTAAGAAGGTCACATTCCCAGGGCGCGGCGGTAGATATCCAGCAGCGTCTCCTGCTCCTCCACCTCGGCCGGCTCCTGCTTGCGCAGGCGGATGATCTGCCGGATCACCTTCACGTCGAACCCGGCCGACTTCGCCTCGGTGAAGATATCCTTAATATCGCCGGCCAGGGCCTTGCGTTCCTCTTCCAGCCGCTCGATCCGCTCGATGATGCTGCGCAGCCGGTCCGCCGCAATGCCGCCTACCGCCGCCGCGTTGTCGTCAGCCGCAAAATTCTCCGCATCCATGGAACCGCATGCCTCCAGCATCGTGGGTGGAACGTCGCTCGTCCGACCGGGCCAGGGGCCGAAACCACCCGATCCGAAAGGGAACGGCGGGCTTATCGTGACGATGCCGGCCGGTCAATGGCAACTTGACAGCCCCCCTTCGCCCGGCCCAAACCGATGCACGGCAGGTCGTCTCCCCCACGGGTCCCCCGGCATATGGAGGCAGGCCCGCGCATGTCCGCGAAACGTCCAACGCAACAATCAGAACCGCGCAGGAGGCCGCATCCGATGGCTCAACTCCCACCCGTCGATATTTTCGACTACATCGTCTTCGGGGCCACCGGCGACCTGACGATGCGCAAGCTGCTGCCGGCGCTCTATTACCGCTATCGCGACGGGCAGATCCCCGATCAGGCCCGCATCATCGGCACCGCCCGCTCGCCCCTCTCCCGCGCCGATTTCCAGGCCCGGGCCGAGAAGGCGCTGCAGAATTTCGTCAAGCCCGCCGATCTCGACCCCGACCTCGCGCGCCGCTTCCTCGCCCTCGTGCATTATGTCAGCCTGAACGGCGCCGAGGCCGGCAGCAACTGGCCCGGGCTGAAGGACCTGCTGGCCGAAGCCCCCGCCGACCGGATCCGCGTCTATTACCTGGCCACCGCGCCCGACCTGTACGGCCGGATCTGCGAAAATCTCAGCACCCAGGGCCTGGTCACCGACCAGTCGCGCGTCGTGCTGGAAAAGCCGATCGGCACCGACCTGGCCTCGGCGGACGAAATCAATGACGGCGTCGGCCGGTTCTTCCCGGAAAACCACATTTTCCGCATCGACCACTATCTGGGCAAGGAAACCGTCCAGGCCGTGATCGCGCTGCGCTTCGCCAACCCGGTCTTCGAACGGCTCTGGTCGTCCGACGCCATCGACTATATCCAGATCACCGCGGCCGAAACCGTGGGCGTCGAGGGCCGCGGCCCGTATTACGACAAGTCCGGCGCCATGCGCGACATGATCCAGAACCACCTGCTGCAGGTGCTGTGCCTGGTCGCGATGGACCCGCCCGGCTCGCTCGAGGCCGACAGCCTGCGCAACGAGAAGCTCAAGGTCCTGCGCGCGCTGCGCCCGATCACGCCCGAGGACGTCGCCGTCAGCACGGTACGCGCCCGGTACGGCGCCGGCGAAATGGGCGGCAAGCCCGTCCCCGGCTATCTCGATGATCTCGGCGAGAACGCGGTCAGCAACACCGAGACCTTCGTCGCCATCCGCGCCCAGGTCGATACCTGGCGCTGGGGCAACGTGCCGTTCTACCTGCGCTCGGGCAAGCGCATGGCCCAGAAAAGCAGCGAGATCGTCATCCAGTTCAAGACCACCCCCTGGTCGATCTTCCCCGAGAAGCCGGCGGCCAACCGCCTGGTCATCCGCATCCAGCCCGATGAGGGCGTGATGCTGACCGTCTCGACCAAGGACCCGACCCCGACCGATTCGGTGGCGCTGCGCCAGGCCGACATCAACATCGCGTTCGAAAAGGCGTTCGCCACCCGCTACCCCGACGCGTACGAACGCCTGCTGCTCGACGTCGTGCGCGGCGATCCGGTCCTGTTCATCCGCCGGGATGAGGTCGAGGCCGCATGGCGCTGGGCCGACCCGATCCTCCAGGGGTGGGCCGAGAACAAGTCGCCGCTCGAAACCTACCCGGCCGGAAGCTGGGGCCCCGACGCCGCCCGCGCCCTGCTGGCCGAGCGCGGCCACCGGTGGCACGAGGACATGGTCTGACCGTCCGCATGGCCTCCCCTTCCGATACCACGAACAAACTGGGCGGCCGCCGCGGCCGCCGGGCGCCTGGACCCCCCCACCGCACGCGGCGGGGGAAGGGGGGGGCCCGGGGCCCCCGCCCCGGGGGGGCCCCCCGCCCCGGGGGGGGGGGCCCCGGGGGGGCCCC
Organism: Nguyenibacter vanlangensis; assembly: GCF_013376155.1. Classification (GTDB taxonomy): domain Bacteria; phylum Pseudomonadota; class Alphaproteobacteria; order Acetobacterales; family Acetobacteraceae; genus Gluconacetobacter; species Gluconacetobacter vanlangensis. The sequence continues at coordinate 14 of NZ_JABXXP010000426.1, read as the reverse complement.
CAAAACCCAACCCC
>NZ_JABXXP010000425.1 GCF_013376155.1 Nguyenibacter vanlangensis | reverse complement strand
CGAACCCGGACGACGATCTGCCGCGTCCACTCGGGCGTCCCCTCGGGGCAGTAGACGCTCTCCTCCACCCCCACCTCGCCGCCATCGGCGCGAAACCGCCAGGGCTGGCCGCCCACGTCCAGCACGACCATCTGGCCGTCCGCGTCCCATTCCACGCCGACCTGCGGATGCAGGTGGAAACGCAGCACGAAGGATTGCAGCCGCTCGCCCTCGACGATCTCCTCGCCGCGCAGGTCGGCGCCGCCATCGCCCAGATACAGTCGCCGCCGCCAGGACGCGCCGAAGGGCGCATGGTACCCGTCATGCGACAGGTCCAGCCAGTGGGCACCGTCCTGGGCCATCTGCTCGGCCGTCACATGGGCCGGACGGCGCCGGATGCCGCCCGGGCTGTCCGCCGTGCCCGGCCCGATGTCCGACGACGAACTCTCCTCCAGCACCAGCAGTGAATGCGCGGCGCTCTCGCGCAGCGCGCGGCGCCACTCAGGCGTCTCGCCCGTCCCGCAATTCACGATCACCCGCTGCCGCGCCACCGAGAATTCGAAGGACAGCGTGCCGGCATGCGCCTCGCCGTCGAATCCCGGCGCCGGCGGCAACCCCGCATCGACCAGCAGCAGCGACCGCCCGACCTGCAGGCGGATGAACCCGCCATCCGGCATCGCGCCGGCCACCACCCGGGTCCGCGTCGATTGCGACAGCACCATCTCGATCATCGCCACGCTGCCGGCATGGCTGCCGTTGAACAGCGCCAGCCTGCCGTCGCCATGACGCAACGCCCGCAGCACCGGGCTCATCCGGTCCAGCGCCAGGGCCAGCGAATCGGGCACGCCGATCTGCGCCGCCTGCAGCATCGCGCGCATTTCCGCCAGTTCTCGCAGCGCCAGAAGCTGGATCTCCGGGCTGCGCTGCACATGGCAGCCGTCCTGCGCCACCTGCCGCGACAATTCGCCGTCGATATAGCGCAGGAAACGCGCCAGGAAGCCGCTATGCTCCGGCATCGCGATCGCCGCCGCCAGCAGCCCCTTGAAGGCGGCCAGCGCGCGCCAGTCATGGCTCTCGGGCGGCACCAGAGCGGCCAGGGTCCGCCCCTCGGCCAGCAGCCGCTGCATCTGGCGCTGGCGGAAGGCGTCGTCGGCCGACGCGGCGAAGAAATCGTAATGGCCCAGCCACGACGCCAGCCGCGTGCCCGTCACCGCGCAATCGCGCACCATCGGGTCGGTCGGCGGATGCGCCAGCCAGTCATTGACCAGCGTGCGGGCCTGCAGGCGCGCCGCATCGGTCCCGACCGCGCGCAGGTCGCGCAGCCAGGCAAACCCGTGCAGATAGCTGCGGAACCGCTCGGGATAGGACCCGTCCTCCCAACGTCCGGGGCCGATCCGCCGCGTGACCCCGGCAAAGGACAGCATCCCCTTGACCAGTTGGCTGCCCGCCAGCGGATCGCCCGGCCACAGATCGCGGACGGCATGAACCGGCGCCGGGGGAACCCGTCCCAGCCCGGCGAGGGAAGGCAGGCGCGCCAGCGATAGACGCGCGTCCTGGCTCCAGCGACGCAGGACCATCAGGCCCCTTTCATCCCGCGATGTCCGGCCGCACCCATCGCGGCCGGCCGTCCGTCATCATTCATCCGGCGATCTTCACATCCGGCACTCTTCATCCGGCACCCGTCTCATCCGGCACCCGTTCGGGCACTCATTCGGCGCGGCGGCCCGCCGCGCGCAGGGCCGCGATCGCCCGCCCGTAATCCGGCTGGCCATAGACCGACGTCCCGGCCACCAGCATGTCCGCGCCCGCCGCGGTCGCCAGCGCGGCGGTCTCGACATCCACCCCCCCATCGACGCCGATCCGGATATCCCGCCCCGTTTCGTCCGCCATCCGGCGCAGGGTGCGGATCTTGGGCAACTGGCTGGCCAGGAATTTCTGGCCGCCGAATCCGGGGTTGACCGTCATGACCAGGATGACGTCCACCAGGTCCAGCACCTCGGCCACCGCCTCGGGCGGCGTGGCCGGGCACAGCGCGATGCCGGGCTTCACCCCCAGCGCACGGATCTGCTGCAAGGTCCGGTGAGTATGCGGCCCGGCCTCGATATGGACATGGATATGGTCCGCCCCCGCCTTGGCGAACATCTCCAGATACGGATCGACCGGCGCCATCATCAGGTGCACGTCGAACACCAGGTTGGTCTGCGGGCGCAGCGCCTGGACCAGTTGCGCGCCGAAGGACAGGTTCGGCACGAAATGGCCGTCCATCACGTCCAGATGCAGCCAGTCCGCCCCGCCTCGTTCGACGGCGATGACCTCCTCGGCCATGCGGGAAAAATCAGCCGACAGGACGCTGGGCGCGACCAGGGGGGGGAATTGAGCAGCCATGGCGCAATGTAACAGGAAATCACCGGGCGCGCGCAAGCCGTCGCATGCGTCCGCGCCCCCTTCGCGGATCACGATCCGTCACGGACCACGGCCACCCCGCCCATGACCGCCCCGGCCCGCACGGCTCGGCCCGCGTCTGCGGCCC
>NZ_JABXXP010000424.1 GCF_013376155.1 Nguyenibacter vanlangensis | reverse complement strand
CGCGCCCGAGATCGAACGGAGGATGCGGCGCCTGGCGGGAGGCGACCTGGCGGCGGTCGGTTTCTACGTCGCGGAGCCTTCCGCCGCGTCGCCGGCCGCCGATGCGCGCTTCAACCGCGCACCGTTCGGCATGGCGGTCACGCTGCGGAACGGGGCCTGCCTGATCTTCACGGTGCCCCATCGCGTCTGGGGCCTGTCCTGGTGGAAGCGCGACGCGCTGATGTCCGTCTTCGTCATCCTTGCGACCGTCTGCGTCTCGACGATCGCCAGCCGCACGCTGATCCGGCCGATCGAGGAATTCTCGCGGGCCGCGCGGCGCTTCGGCAGGGATACGTCCGCGCCGCCCATGGTCGAATACGGCCCGCGCGAATTGCGGCTGGCCATGCGGGCCTTCAACGCCATGCAGGACCGGATCTCGAAATTCGTCGCCGACAGGACGACCATGCTGGCCGCGATCTCGCACGATTTGCGGACACCGCTGACCCGTATCCGGCTGAGGGGGGAATTCATCGCGGACCGTGAACAGCAGAAACGATTATTTCAGGACGTGGCCGAGATGCAGGCCATGATCTCCTCGGCGCTCGTCCTGTTCCGGGACGATGTCACGGACGAGCAGGGGACGTCCTTCGACCTGTCGGAGCTGGTCCGCGACGTGGTGGACGATGCCGTCGACCAGGGAAAGCCGGCCCTGTTTTCGGGGCCCGACCATGTCATTTTCCATGGCAGGCCCATGGCCCTGAAACGGGCGCTGGAAAATATCATCGGCAATGCCTGCATCTATGGCGCCTCGGCGGATGTGCGCCTGCACGAACGGGGCGATTGCCTGGCGATTTCCGTCGCGGATGACGGCCCTGGCATTCCCGAAGAATTCCTGGAGGCCGTCTTTACCCCGTTCTTTCGCCTGGAGCGATCGCGCAACCGCAGGACCGGGGGCACGGGTCTGGGCCTGACGTCGTGCCGCGCCATCCTGCAGGCGCATGGGGGAACCATTTCCCTGAGCAACCGCGCGGACGGCGGATTGCTGGCGCAGATCATCCTGCCCCGAAACGCCGCCGCATGACGTGATCGGGCCCGAAGGCCCCGACGATCATCCGCGCCTGACGCTGGGGGTGAACATATACCCGCCGCTGCGGATCGTGCGGATGATCGTCGGGTTCTTGGGATCCGGTTCCAGCTTGCGGCGCAGCCTGCTGATCTGCGTGTCGATGCTGCGGTCATAGACGTCGTAGGCCACGCCATGCGCGAAATCGAGCAGATGTTCGCGCCCCAGAACCTGCTGCGGACGCTCGGCGAAGGCCAGCAGCAGGTCGAACTCGCGCCCCGACAGAGGGACGAGCGTGTTTCGGGACGATCGGAGTTCCCGCCTGGCGATATCGAGTTTCCATCCGTCGAAATACAGGCTCGGCCTGACCGCGTCGCGGGCCGGCTCGGCCCTGATTTCGCCGCGGCGCAGCACGGCGCGGACCCGCGCCAGAAGTTCCCTGGGGTCGAACGGCTTGGTGATGTAGTCGTCCGCCCCCAGTTCCAGCCCGACGACGCGGTCGGTCGTCGTCACGGCCGCGGTCAGCATGATGACCGGTATGCCCGATGCCGTCCGCAGGCGCCGGCAAAGGTCGAGCCCGCCCTCTCCGGGCAGCATCAGATCCAGTATGACCAGGTCGATGTCCTCGGCATCCAGGATCTCGAACATGGCGCGGCCATCCCGGGCGACACGCGTGTGATGGCCGTACGAGCGGAAGAAATGATCGAGCAGAGACAGGATCTCTTCGTCATCATCCACGATCAGGAGTTTCAGCATGGCCGTCATTGCCCCAGGGTAGCCGACCGAAGCCGCGATCCAATGTCAGTCGATGCCGTTTTTATGGCCCGGATGTCGCATTTTGTCCAAGCCGACACGCGTCCGGCGTCGCTGTCGATGGTCTGGACGACGGTCCGGGGCGACGGTTTGGGGCGGCGGTCTTGAATCGCGCCGCGCGCGGCGAACATTCAGCACATGCTGCACATGCTGCACAGCCCATGAGACCGGAAGAGCGCGCCATGCCGCGGCCACGCAGACAGCAGGCACCAAAGGCGGGATCACGCTGGTCGGCGGACGTGACCCGGCACAGCGATGCCCTGGACCTGGAGCCGGCGATCTTCGCCAGCGACGATCCGCACCGCATCGCCGAATCGCTGAAACATTCGGCGGAGGCCAGCACGCGCCGCAAGGCGGAGCCGTTCCGTTCGGCCATGTCCATGCTGGTCTTCTATATCAATCGCGCCGGGCGCAACCTGCCCGCTGCCCGCCGGGCGGTGCTGGAGCGGGCCAAGGCGGAGCTGCGCCGCGTCTTCGGCCGCCCGCTATGACCGCAGCCGCACGACATGCACCATGTCGGACAGGGCGGAGCCGGCATGCGTCCCCGGGGTCAGCAGGATGACGGCCCGACGGGTGGCCTGGCCGCCCTGGCCGTCCCGGACGGTGACATCGACGACGACGCCGCCCGGCCGGTTCTCGCCGGCCGACGGCGGGGGCACCGGCGG
>NZ_JABXXP010000423.1 GCF_013376155.1 Nguyenibacter vanlangensis | reverse complement strand
GCGGATGCTGGTGCCCGGCGGGACGGCGTTCGGCGCGGGCCGCATCGCGGAACTGTACGAGGAGGAAGGCGGCACGGTGACCTGGATCGGCAAGCCTCACCGGGCCATCTATGCCCATGCCGCCCGGCTCTGCGGTGTGCCGCCCGAGCGCGTGCTGTGCGTCGGCGACAGCGTGGAACATGACATTGCGGGCGCGCTGGGGTTCGGTGCCCGCAGCGCGCTGGTCAGGACGGGCATCCTGGCCGACGCCACCCCGCAGCAGCTTGAAGCGGCGTTCGCCCGCCATGCGGCGCGGCCGGACCATATCCTGCCCGCCCTGGTCTGGTAGCGTGGGCGGCGTCCCGCATGTCAGGCCGCGCCTTCGGCATGTTCCGCCGCCACCATCTGCGCGGCGATGAAGGCGCGCGCATGGCGGGCCAGGTCCGCGCCGTCTTCCCACAGGTTTCGCCAGACGCCCAGCGTGTGGGACAGATGCGGGTCCACGACGGCCGCGGAGAACGATTCGAAGGCGATCGGCCCGGCATAGGCAATGCGCCGCAGGGAACGGAAGACCGGGCCCCATGCGACGGTCCCGGTCCCCAGATAGCCGCGATGGCTTTCGCCCACGTGGAAATAGCCGAGCCTGTCAGCGCATTTCTCGATCGCGTTCGAGGGGATGCCTTCCTCGATATTCATGTGATAGGTGTCGAGATGCACGCCGATCTCCGGCCGTCCGACCTTGTCGATGAAGGCGACCGCCTGCGCGCCGGTATTGATGAGGTTGCTTTCATAGCGGTTGACGACCTCCAGATGCAGCCGGATGCCGGCCTGGGCCGCGCGTTCGGCCAGGGCGCGCAGCACCTCGGCCGAATGCGCGATGCCGCGTTCGGTGGCGGGCCGGTCATATTTGCGCATGGCCGAGAAGATGACCCCCGCCAGGTCGGTGCCGCCCAGGTCGCGCAGGACCGACACGGCGTGATCCAGCAGCGCCGCCCCCCGCTTTACCACCTGCGGGTCGTCGGACGAGATGTCGGTGTCGGCCGACAGCCCCAGCGATGCCGTCAGGCCGATCCCCGCCGCCTGCGCCGCGCGGCGCAGGGCGGCAACGGCGATCCCGTCCGGGCTGGACAGAGGCAGTTCCAGGAAATCGTATCCGGTCGCCGCCGTTTCGTGCATGGCGCGCACGCCGTCGTCGGTGTCCCAGCGGCCGGACCAGACCGAGCCGTGGATGCCGATCCTGTTCGCAATGGTCTTCATGCCATCTTCCTTTTGCTGCGTGCGGCGGCGATCAGGCGTGGCAGGCGCCCGCGCACGAGGTTTTCGACCAACACGACCAGCACGAGGATCAGGCCCATCATGCCGGCCTGCAGGGTCGGATTGAAATCGTTGTAGTTCAGGCCGTAATTGACCACCGCGATGGCGAGGGTGGCGATCGCGGTCCCGACGGGCGAGCCGTCGCCGCCGAAGATGCTGGCACCCCCCAGCACCACGATCGCGATGCTGATCAGGTTCGCTTCCGGCACGCCGTCGGGCGTCGCCGTGCCCAGCCGCGCCGCCGCGATCACCCCGGCCAGTCCGGACAGCGCGCCCGACAGCACGTAGGTCGTCGCCCGCAGCCTGTTGACATGTATGCCGGCCAGCCACGCCGCGGTGGCGTTCGTGCCGATCAGGTACAGTGCGCGGCCGAACCGGCTGCGATGCTGGATCAGCACCAGGAGGCCGAGCAGCGGCAGGTAGAGGCACAGGATCTGGAACGGCACACCCAGCACGCTGCCCTGTCCCATGGCCAGGAAGCGGGCGGGGGCGGCGGTCAGGTCGATGGTGTTGCCCCCCGATGCGATCAGCGCCAGGCCCGTGAACGCGAACATCGTGCCCAGCGTCGCGATGATGGGCGGGATCCGGAACCGCGTGATCGCGGCGGCATTGCATCCCCCCATCGCGGCGCCCGCCAGGACCCCGGCACAGACGCCCGCCGGCCAGGGCAGGCCGCGCATGATGAACAGGGCGGCCAGGATCTGCGCCAGTGCGGACATGGCGCCGACGCTGAGGTCGATGGCGCCGTCGCCCCCCGCGATCACCAGCCCCTGCCCGAAGGCGATGATACCAAGCTCGACCGCGAACACCGCCATGCTCGAGAGGTTGTCGGCCGACAGGATGGTCGGGTTGCCGGCGGCGAAACCGCCCAGCACCAGGAGCGCGAAGAGACCCAGGATGAGGACCCGGCCGGAACGGAAGCCGCTCATGACACCACCTGCCGGGCGCGGCGGCCCTCGTTGAGGCCCACGGACGCGAGAATGACGACGCCGAGCACGACGCCGCTCCAGAATGGCTGGATGTGCATCAGCACGATGGCGTCGCCGATCAGGCCCACGACCAGCGTGCCCAGGAACGTCCCGACCATGCCGCCGCGTCCGCCGGACAGTTCGGTGCCGCCCAGCACCACCGCCGCGATGACGCCCAGTTCGAAGCCGCCGCCGGTCGTGGTCTGGACGATGGGGGACTGCCCGAGCCGCATCAGCGCGCCCAGCCCCACGCAGGCGCCCAGCAGC